>JAZUBI010000165.1:0-54084 GCA_045638385.1 Eubacteriales bacterium | reverse complement strand
AATCTCCTATGCTCGTCACACTGTCTCCTATCACCACGCTCGTGAGGCTTGTGCAATAATTGAACGCCATATAACCTATGCTCGTCACGCTGTCGGGGATCACAACACTCGTAAGGCTACTGCAACCATCGAACGCAGAATCACCTATACTCGTCACGCTGTCGGGTATCACCACGCTCGTGAGGCTGGTGCAATAATAGAACGCAGAATCACCTATGCTCGTCACTATATCGCCCTCGGGAGATTTTTCGGGGATCGCCACATCAACATCGGTGCAAGATCCGATTCCACTAACGTAGCACGTACCGTCACCGTTGGATGTAAACTCAAGCCCCTCGCTATCTTCCGTCCTATCATCCCTGTCACGGTTTCTGTCTTTATCACTTTTTTCACTGCAAGCGACAAAACAAGACAAGCACAATGCCAAAACCAAAAGAATCGCTAAAACTCTCTTTTTCATTTTCTTTTCCTCCCTACCTACAGGTCAATTATTAAATTCTGTCGCACCCTCATTATACCACACTACGAAAAACTTGTCAACGAATTTATGTCTTTATGTCTCCATGTTTTTTAGCGCTCCCATCTCTCTTTTGTAATGTCGCCTCACCTCTTTTTTGTGCCGTTTAGACAGCTATTTTAAGCCTAATTCGGAAAAATCGTAATTTTAAATCTTTTGCTCGAAATTCTTTCAAATAATGCGTTATTTTTCAAAATTCTTCGAAATCGTGAAAAATTCAAACTTTATGCAAAAAATTTATTGCAAAAAAGCCTTATGTGTGCTATAATTTGTTTAAGTATTCACATAAAAAATGAATATACATTCATCCTATACATTTTCTATGCATAAAGATACAAAAAACTTAAGGAGTCCTTATGAAGCTTACAGAAATCCTTAATCAAAATACCCCTTCCCTCTCATTTGAGGTCTTTCCGCCCAAAACCACCTCATCATTTGAGACTGTGCGCGAGGCGGTTGAAAAAATAGCCGAGCTGCACCCCTCGTTCATGAGCGTTACATACGGCGCGGGCGGCGGAACAAGTCAATATACCCTTGATATTGCAAGGAAAATCAAATCAAAGCACAACGTTCCCACCCTTGCCCACCTCACCTGCGTTTCCTCCACAAAGGAGACCGTCCATAACATGATCGAAAACATCAAAAACGCGGGTATTCAAAACGTAATGGCGCTCCGCGGCGACATTCCCGACGATCTCAAGGACACCGACAAAACCCTTTGGGCATATAGGTTTTCGACAGATCTGATAAGAGAATTAAAGGACTCCGGAGCAGACTTTTGCATAGGCGGAGCATGCTATCCCGAGATCCACCCCGAAAGCGAAAATCAGAAGGAAGACATCAAGCATTTAAAGGAAAAGGTCGACGCAGGCTGTGAATTCCTTACCACACAAATGTTTTTCGACAACAACCTTCTCTACAATTTTCTTTACAAAATACGCGAAGCCGGCATCACCGTTCCGATAATTCCGGGTATTATGCCCATCACAAATGCCAATCAAGTCGCTCGCGCAATAAAGCTTTCCGGCTCCTTTATGCCGCAAAGATTCAAGTCGCTCGTTGACAAATTCGGCTCCGATCCCGAGGCAATGAAGCAGGCAGGAATTGCTTATGCAACAGATCAGATTATCGATTTGTACGCCAACGGAATCACCAACGTTCACGTTTACAGCATGAACAAGCCCGACGTTGCCGAAAAGATCCAATCAAATCTCTCGGCTATTATAAAGAAATGAGCGAGGTAAAATTCATTCAATTCTCAAAGCTTGATCTCCCCTCAAACGAGATCTCACGGCGCGAGGTTCTCCGATATATGGGATGCAAACAGAGCTCCGAGGAGATAGAATCCCTTATATCTAAAGGGATTTGTGAATGCGAAGAGAAATTGAGCTACAAGGTTATATACAGAGAGCTACCTCTTGCACACAACGACGGTTCGCTTGATCTCGGATTTATGACGACAAAAAGTCAAGATCTGAGAAAGGCTCTTCACGGTTGCGATTCTTGTGTTTTGTTTGCCGCAACATTGGGACTTGAAATTGACAGATCGATAAACAGATACAGCCACATCTCTCCCTCCCTTGCGCTTGCAATACAAGCGATAGGGGCTGAAAGAATAGAAGCCTTGTGCGACAAATTTTCTCAACAAATAAAGAAATTAGCGGCAGAGGATCACAAGAGCGCAACACCGCGATTCAGTCCCGGATATGGCGATTTTCCCCTTGAAGCGCAAAGGGAAATATTTAAATCGCTCCCCTGCGAAAAAATGATAGGCGTAACTCTCCTTGACAGCCTTTTAATGTCACCAACTAAATCCGTGACCGCGATCATCGGAATAAAAAAATAAAGGATTCTTATGAAAATACTTGATTACATAAAGGAAAACGTCCTCTGCCTCGATGGCGGAATGGGAACACTTTTGCAGAAAAAAGGGTTACCCGTCGGAGATCTTCCGGAGCGCTGGAACATAACGCATCCCGAAATCATACAAGACATTCACCGCGCCTATTATGACGCCGGCTCGAACGTGGTTTCAACAAACACCTTCGGCGCGAACACATTGAAATTCTCTCCCGAGGAGCTTGAGGAAATCATATCGGCGGCGGTTAAAAACGCTTATGCCGCAAAGGAAACGTCAACTAATCCAAGCGATAAATTCATAGCTCTTGATATAGGCCCTACCGGAAAGCTTTTAAAGCCTTACGGCGATCTTGATTTTGAGGATGCCGTATCTGTTTTTGCCAAAACCGTTGAGCTCGGTGTAAAATACGGCGTTGATCTCATTCTTATTGAGACGATGAATGACAGCTACGAGACCAAGGCGGCGCTTTTAGCCGCAAAGGAAAATTCCTCGCTCCCTGTTTTCGTATCAAACGCATACGGCTCTGACGGACGCCTTATGACGGGCGCATCACCTGCCGCAATGGTTGCCCTTCTTGAGGGAATGGGCGCGGATGCCATAGGAGCGAATTGCTCTTTGGGTCCCAAACAGCTGACAGATGTTGTTGACGAGCTTTTGAAATACTCGTCCATCCCCGTAATTTTAAAGCCGAACGCAGGTCTGCCCGAAATTATTGACGGCAAAACAGTTTACGACATCACGCCCTCCGAGTTTGCCGACGATGTGATTTCCCTTGTAAACAAAGGCGTTCGCATAGTTGGCGGATGCTGCGGCACGACACCCGATTACATCCGCGAGCTATCCGTGAGACTTCCCAAAGCACCGACTTTAACCGAGCCGAAAGAACACACCTTGGTGTCCTCATACACGCGCGCAGTTGAGATCGGAAAAGCCCCGATACTTATTGGCGAGCGAATTAACCCAACAGGCAAGAAGCGCTTTAAACAGGCATTGCGCGATCGCGACCTTGATTTCATTTTAAAAGAAGGTCTTGATCAGGAAGCCGCAGGCGCGCACATTCTTGACGTAAACGTTGGCTTGCCCGAAATTGACGAGGCGGAAATGATAACAAGCACCGTCTGCGAGCTTCAAGCTCTTACTGCTCTCCCCTTGCAGATAGACACCGCCGATCCGCTTGCCATGGAGGCGGCTCTTCGCCGTTACAACGGAAAAGCAATGGTAAACTCGGTGAACGGCAAAGGGGAATCAATGGCTTCTGTCTTCCCGCTCGTGAAAAAATACGGTGGCGTTGTAGTTGCTCTCACACTTGATGAAGGCGGTATACCCGATACAGTTGAAGGCAGATTTGAGATTGCGAAGCGCATTCTGGCAACTGCCGCTCAATACGGCATCAGTAAAAAGGATATAATCTTTGACACACTCACAATGGCCGTCTCCGCTGATCCGAACGCCGCAAAGGTGACACTTGGAGCCCTGCGCCGCATAAGCGAGGAGCTTGGGGCAAAAACCGTTTTGGGAGTTTCAAACATTTCATTCGGTCTGCCCAATCGCGACATACTTAACTCCGTATTCTTCGCAAATGCGCTTGAAAACGGTCTTAACGCCGCGATAATGAATCCCTATTCGGCAGAAATGATGAAAACATATTACTCATTCCGCGCACTCCACGCCATGGACGAAAACTGCGGCGAGTATATTGATTTTGCGTCTAATTTCACTCAGGGTACGCCTACACAGCCTTCCGCCTCTGCATCGCCGGAAGCATCCCCTGCGCAAACGCTGAAGGATGCCATTGTTAAGGGTCTTAAGGACAAATCAAAGGAATTGAGCCTTTCAATGCTTGGCGAAAATGCTCCTCTTGACATTGTAAAGGAGCATATAATCCCCGCTCTTGATATTGTTGGCAAGGGCTTTGAAAACCATACGGTATATCTTCCCTCCCTGCTCATGAGCGCCGAGGCGGCCAAATCCGCATTCGAGCCGATAAGCGACGCGCTTTCTAAGGGCAAGGAGGAAAACACCGACAGATTGACAATCGTGATGGCGACCGTTAAAGGCGACATACACGACATCGGAAAAAATATTGTCTCTCTTTTGCTTGAAAACTACGGATTTAAGGTGATCGACCTCGGCAGAGACGTGCCGAGCGAGGACATACTTAATGCCGCACTCAAATATGGCGCAGGAATGGTTGGCTTGAGCGCGCTTATGACCACCACCGTTCCCGCTATGGAGGAGACGATAAAGCTTTTACGCGAAAAAGCTCCTCACATTAAGATAATGGTCGGCGGCGCCGTCCTCACAGAGGAATATGCCGCGAAGATAGGCGCGGATTTCTATGGATCGGATGCCATGGAGGCCGTCAGATACGCCGAAAAAATATCAAATTGATGCTTGAAGATCCGCTCACGCCGTGGGCGGATCTTTTTTTCAAAAAGGTATTGACTTTTCGGGTTATTTGTGATAAAATATCATTTGATATATAACACTTGTTATATTATGGAGGAAATCATGCCGCCAAAAGTAAAAATCACAAAAGAAGACATTTTAAAAACAGCACTCGAGCTTGTGAGGAAAAGCGGAGCGGATTCATTGAACGCGAGGGCTATCGCCTCTTCCCTTAACTGCTCTACACAGCCGATATTCTCAAATTTCGCAACCATGGACTCTCTTCAATCCGAGGTCATTATTGCGGCATACGAGCTTTACTCCGATTTTCTCAAGAATGAGGCTGAAAGCGGAAAATATCCGCAATACAAGGCTTACGGATTAGCCTATATCAGATTTGCCAAAGAGGAAAAGGAGCTCTTCAAGCTTCTCTTTATGCGCGACAGAAGCGCAGAGGATATCTCTACCACTCCTGATTTTAACGAGTCGGTTGAATTGATAGCAAAGAACAACAACATATCGCATGAGATGGCAACGCTTATTCACATAGAGATCTGGATCTTTGTTCACGGCATAGGTACAACGCTGGCTACATCCTTTTTGAACTTTGAATGGGATATGATCAGCAGAATGCTATCCGATGCGTATCAAGGTATACTTGCAAAACATATTCCCAAGGAGAAGAGTGATGAGTGCAATAAAAATTGATAATCTTACAAAAAAATACCGAGACGTGCTTGCTGTTGACAGTCTTTCCCTTGAAATAAATGAGGGTGAGTTATTCTCTCTTTTGGGAGTGAATGGCGCGGGCAAGACGACCACTATAAAAATGCTTTCGTGTCTTACCAAGCCCACAAGCGGAGACGCGCTTATTCTCGGAAAAAGCATTACCGCTGATGACCGAGAGGTAAAGTCACTGATAGCCGTCTCGCCTCAGGAAACTGCGGTGGCTCCCGGACTCTCGGTACGCGAAAACCTTGAGCTTATGTGCGGTGTGAGAGGCTTTTCAAAGGAAAAACAGACGGCAAGGATTGCCGAGCTTGCAGAGCTCCTTGGTCTTGATGAGGTAATAAACAAAAAGGCTGGCAAGCTTTCGGGCGGCTGGCAACGCAGATTGAGCATTGCTATGGCGCTTATCGGTGAGCCTAAAATACTTTTTTTAGATGAGCCCACGTTGGGTCTTGACGTGATTGCCAGAAGCGATCTTTGGGATATTATCCGCTCGCTCAAGGGAGAGGTCACGATCATTCTTACAACGCACTATATGGAGGAGGCAGAGGCACTCTCTGACAGAATTGCTATCATGAAGGACGGCAAGCTTCTTGTTTGTGACACCTCCGAAAATATAAAAAAGATCGCTGAGACAGATAATTTTGAGGAGGCCTTTGTCCGCATCGTTAAAGGAGGTAAGAAAATATGAGAATGCTTACCTTTGCAAAGAGAAATGCCAAGGAGATCATTCGCGATCCCATAAATTTGGCGTTTGGACTCGGTTTTCCTATTGTTCTTATACTGCTTTTGAGCGCAATTCAGGCTAATATTCCCGTACCGCTCTTTGAAATTGCTCATCTTACACCCGGAATATGCGTTTTCGGTCTTTCGTTTATGACACTGTTCTCTGCTACACTTATTTCAAAGGACAGAGGCAGCTCGCTTTTGCAGAGACTGTACACGACACCCTTGACCCCCCTCGATTTTATTTTAGGTTACACATTGCCGATAGTTCCCTTTGCGGTGGCGCAGGGGATCATTTGCTTTGCCTTTGCAATAATTTTGGGACTTGAGATCACGGTAAACATTCTTTTCTCGGTTCTTTTCATTATACCGGTCTCGATTTTGTTTATTGCGCTTGGTCTGCTCTTCGGAAGCATCTTAAATGACAAGCAGGTTGGCGGAATTTGCGGCGCATTGCTTACCAACCTTTCAGCATGGTTGTCAGGCATCTGGTTTGACCTTGAGCTCGTTGGCGGAGCTTTCAAAAAGATCGCATATGCGCTTCCCTTCGTTCACGCAGTTGAAATGGAGCGCGCTGTTCTTTCGGGAAATTTCGGGGAGATATTCCCTCACCTTTGGTGGGTTTTAGGCTATGCAATTGCCTCGCTTGCAGTTGCGGTTCTGCTTTTTTTGCGTCAGATGAGTAAGCAGTGAAAATCAATCCGACTCCGTCGGAGAAGTTCTTCATCGGTCAGTACAATCAAAAAATCACTCAGGGGGACACGTCCCCCTGAGTGATTTTTGGTCGGAGTGACAAGATTCTGAACTTACATTTGCGCTCATTGCATATCTTATTCAAAGCCCTCTGCGCGCAAATCAATCCGACTTACGTCGGAGAAGTTCATCATCGGTACATCAAATCGAAAAACACTCAGTGGGACCGTGTCCCACTGAGTGTGTTTTGGTCGGAGTGACAAGATTCGAACTTGCGGCCTCTTGGTCCCGAACCAAGCGCACTACCAAACTGTGCCACACCCCGAAAATAATATATAATTAACGATTTTTTAAGTGTTTACTCTTTCTTCAACACCATAGTAGTATATCATAAATTAAACCTTTTGTCAAGCATTTTTTTATTTTATTTTAAAAACTCAGCGAAAAAATCTACGTTGCTTATTTCATTTTAATCTATAACAAATCCTATCATTTCATTTATTTCTTATCAATATTTTTCCCTTTCGACAAAAATTGCAATAACAATTGACATACACACAAAAATATGATAAAATACTTTATAAATATTGCATACGCTTAATTTTTTTCTGATAGGAGATCATATGAACACACTGGAATGTATTAAAACAAGAAGAAGTATTAGAAAATTCGCTGATCGTGCGGTTGATGCGCAGGTAATTGCCGACATTGTGAACGTTGCCGCGTATGCGCCGAGCTGGAAAAACTCGCAGACGACACGCTACATTGCTGTGCTCGACAAGAATACTAAAGACCGTCTTGCTAATGAATGTATGATGGGATTTGAATACAACATAGGTACAACCAACGGTGCTCCTGCGATGGTTGTTGTCACAACCGTGAACGGTCGCTCAGGCTATGAGCGCGACGGTAGTGCTACCACATCAAAGGGTACGCATTGGCAGTCATTTGATGCCGGCATCGCTACGCAGACCTTTGCTCTTGCCGCTCACGAATCCGGACTTGCTACCGTTATCATGGGAATCTTCGATGAAGAGAAGGTCAAAGAGGTTGTGGGTGTTCCCGAAGGACAGTCAGTTTCCGCACTTGTGGCTATCGGATACGCAGATGATGAGCCTCAGGCTCCCAGAAGAAAAAACGCTGAGGATCTTTTAACAGTTAAATAATGAACGGTTTTATACCGTTAGAGGTATGAAAATGGATGTAGTACACTTTCAAAACGCAATACGAATAAATCATCGTGGTTTTTTACTCAATTCATCGAAGCGCTTTGTTCTGACAGAAAACAAAACCGACGGAATAGATTTCACGGTTTTTGCAATCAGAAACGTTGAAAATATTCCTGTTTTTCACGGAAAATTAAAGAAGGTCTTATACAAGGGCGCGACTTATTATGTCGGAGACTTTTCCGAGGTGCGCGAGGATGGAGACTATTTCATATCAGCCGGTGGCTATACAAGCAGACAGTTCGTTATATACAACAGGGCATATGACAACGCGCTCAGAATAATGCTTGAATACTTTACCTGGCAGAGATGCGGCCACGATCTGGGATGGAACGGCAAATGCCACATGGATGACGGATTTATCAAGGAAACAGGCGAGCATATCGATCTCTCGGGAGGTTATCATCAATCCTGCGACCTGCGCAAATCCCCCGGTGGCGTATCCATCGGTGTACTTGCCATGCTTCGCTTTGCCCTCAAGGACAAGAGCTCATGGGGTAGGCATCTGACGGTCGACGAGTCGGCCTGGGCTTGCGACTACTTTGCAAAGACTATTCAAAAATCGGGAGCGATGTACAACACCCTGAATGCTCCCTTCGGTTGGGATGGCAGAATTTTCTACAAGTCCCCCGCTCCTTCAAGTGCACAGTGGAACACAACTTCAATCCTGGCTACCGGTTACCGCTTATTCAAGGACAATGACTCAGAGCGCGCAGAGAGATATCTTGCGGCGGCAAAGCGTTCTTGGGATTATATGAATAGCGACGAGCGACCCGATGGAGTATACAAGCATCCGGAGCCATTTCCTCGCGGCATGGACCCCGATTTCTTTTATGAGCAATGCTACAATGGCTCTAGTGCGGACTTGGGTTACAGAATTCAGGTTGCTTGCGATATGTACAGAGCTACGGGTGATGATGGATATATTAGCAATTTACGTGATGATGTCAAAAGCTTTGTTAACGCTATACCCAACGGAAGGCTTGCGCAGATGATTATGTGCAACGATGGCAGCGGCAGGACGGTATTGGCAAGCGGAACCTATGCGTGGTTGCCAGGTGGATTCATCGCACTTTGCGATGCTTACGAAATACTCGGGGACATTGATGGGCTCGGCGAAAAGCTCCGCGAGATTGCAGACGCGCTTTGCGATCAGGCAAATCTTAACGTTTGGGGTAAAATAACTCCGATTTTCACCGACTCCGATCTTGATACTCCTTACGGTCATCCTGCACCCGGGCAGAAGTCAAAAACGCTAAGAGAGACGGACAATGACTTTATCTTTTACGATACTCTTCCATCGGGCGAGGCTTGCTACATAAGAAACTCGGAGAAGATAGCATCGTCGGTGGTGTCCTCGTTTGGAATTTTCCTCGCGCGTGCGGCAAAAATTCTTGGAGAGAAGAAATACTTGGACACGGCGCAATCTCTGCTTGACATAATAATGGGCGCGAACGCGCTTGATTCAAGCCATATATACGGCATTGGTTACAATCAGGCACAGAGGCATGCGTACGGTCAATTTTTCCCTTCAACGCCTTTTATTCCGGGCGCTATAGGTACAGCATACGAGACGGTAGACGTATACAGGTCTCATTCAGAATATGATATGCCCTACGTCGGAATGACAATGTATTTTATTTCGGAGATCACATCTTTATAAAAAAACAATTGCTTTGGGACAATATCCTGAAGCAATTGTTTTTATTTTCGCATTTTACGTATTCCATTGAGTATTTTTTCCTTTGCGCGTGCGGCATCGGATTTTGAGAGGGCTTTTATGCCTTCGAGACGGTAGGGGATACCGAGCTCCTTATACTTTTGTGCGCCCATGGTATGGTACGGAAGGACGTCAAGTGCTTTTACGTTTTTTAGTGATCCGATAAATTCTCCGAGCGAAAAAAGATCATTTTCAGCATCGGTATAGTTCTCTACCACCACATGTCTTATCCACATAGGGATATTTTTTCTATCAAGATACCACGCGAATGCAAGGATTCTCTCATTGTCAAATCCTGTGAGTGTTTTATGCTTTTGGGGGTCTATATGCTTGATGTCGAGCATAACAAGATCGGTATATTTGATCAGTTCATCAAATTTTTCGGTATTGCTTTCATCGAAGGTGGCACCCGACGTATCAATACAGGTATGGATACCGTTACGCTTGGCTTCCTTAAAAAGCTCAATGACAAAATCGATCTGCAAAAGCGGTTCGCCGCCCGTTACGGTCAAGCCGCCATTCTTATAAAACATTTCGTTCTTTTTATACTCCGAGATGACCTCGTCAACGGTCATTTCCCTGCCGCCGCTGATATTCCAGGTGTCCGGATTATGGCAGTACAGACACCGCATCGGGCAACCCTGCATAAAAAGAACGTAGCGGAGCCCCGGCCCGTCTACCGTGCCGAAGCTCTCGCTTGAATGAATACGTCCTATCATATTATATCTGCTCGTGGAAGGTACGCGAAATTACCTCGTCCTGCTGTTCCTTTGTAAGCTTGATAAAGTTTACAGCATATCCGCTTACTCTTACTGTAAGCTGAGGGTATTTCTCGGGGTGCTCCTGCGCGTCAAGCAGGGTTTCCTTTGTGAAAACGTTGACGTTCAGGTGGTGTCCTCCCTTCTGGACGTAACCGTCGAGAAGAGACACGAGATTATCTATCTGATTTTGCGTTGCAGCCATATTTTTCCTCCTTGGGAATAGATTAGTTTGCTTTGTCGTCAAGTCCTTCGAAGAGTGTGGGTGTGCCACAGGCTCCGTTTGCACAGCAATCAAGGTCGACCGCTATATCGCCAACGAAAACGGTATCGTCCTTTCCAAGCGCGCCCGGAATGATTGAGAAGGTATTTGAAATTCCGTCCTGCGCGTCTCTGAACGGGAGCTTTGCAACAGATGCAAGCGATGCGACCGCGCCGTGTGTATCACGTCTGTGCATCGGGTTTGCGCCGGGTGCAAACGCCTCGCCCTTCTTTCTGCCGTCGGGTGTTGAGCCCGTGTTCTTTCCGTATACAACGTTTGAGGTGATAGTCAGGATGCTTGTTGTGGGAATGCTCTCGCGGTAGGTATGATTCTTACGGATATGACCCATAAATCTATGGACTATGTCATACGCGATCGAGTCAACCCTGTCGTCATCGTTTCCGTATTTGGGGAAATCGCCCTCTATCTCGTAATCAACTACTATGCCCGCCTCATTTCTGATACACTTTACCTTTGCGTATTTTATAGCGGAGAGCGAGTCGGCAACTACCGAAAGTCCTGCAATTCCCGTTGCAAACCAGCGCGTTACGTTCTTATCGTGGAGCGCCATCTGGATCTTCTCATAACAATATTTATCGTGCATATAATGGATGATATTGAGCATGTTGACATACACGCCTGCAAGCCACTGCATCATCTCATCGTATTTGTGCATTACCTCATCATAGTCGAGGTATTCCGAGGTGATCGGTCTGTATTCGGGGCCGACCTGCTTTCCGGAGACCTCATCTATACCGCCGTTTATTGCATACAAGAGGCATTTTGCAAGGTTTGCTCTCGCTCCGAAGAACTGCATATCCTTACCGACTACCATTGACGAGACGCAACAAGCGATTGCGTAATCGTCTCCGTGGTGGAATCTCATAAGGTCGTCATTTTCGTACTGAACCGAGGAGGTTTCAATAGAGATCTTCGCGCAGAAGCGTTTGAAATTCTCGGGGAGTCCTATCGACCAGAGCACTGTGAGATTGGGCTCGGGCGCCGCACCGAGGTTTTCGAGTGTATGGAGATATCTGTACGACATTTTTGTGACCATATGTCTGCCGTCTATCGCCATGCCGCCTATTGATTCGGTTACCCACTCGGGATCTCCCGAAAAGAGCGCGTTATACTCGGGGGTGCGTGCAAACTTTACAAGGCGAAGCTTCATTATGAAATGGTCGACCATTTCCTGTATCTCTTTTTCCGTATATCTTCCCTCTCTTATATCTCTCTGCGAATAGATGTCAAGGAAGGTGGAGGTGCGTCCGAGCGACATTGCCGCTCCGTTCTGCTCCTTAACAGCTGCAAGGTAGCCAAAGTAGAGCCACTGGATTGCCTCCTTGGTATCAACCGCGGGCTTTGAGATGTCAAAGCCGTACATTGCCGCCATCTTCTTGAGATCCTCAAGCGCGCGGATCTGCTCTGAGAGCTCCTCGCGGTCACGAATGATCTCGGCATACATTGTCGAGCGAGTGGTTTCCTTTTGCTCGTTCTTATCTTCTATAAGTCTATCGACACCGTAAAGCGCAACGCGGCGGTAATCTCCGATTATGCGTCCTCTGCCGTAAGCATCGGGAAGTCCTGTTATGATATGGCTTGAGCGGCATGCGCGCATTTCGGGTGTATACACGTCAAAAACACCTGCGTTATGAGTTTTTCTGTATTTTTCGAAGAACTCCTTAACCTCGGGATCGATCGTATATCCGTTATCAGCACAGGATTTCTCTGCCATTCTAATTCCTCCGAAGGGCATGAGAGCGCGCTTTAAGGGCTTATCGGTCTGGAAGCCGACGATCTTTTCTATATCTTTATTAAGGTATCCGGGGCCGTGAGACGTTATTGTCGATATGACCTTTGTATCCATATCGAGTACGCCGCCCGCTTCCCTTTCCTTTTTTGTGAGGTCTAATACCATATCCCAGAGGTCGAGTGTATCCTTTGTGGGGCCTTCGAGAAACGACTCATCTCCGTCATAGGGAGTAAAATTATGTTTAATGAAGCTTCTTACATTGATCTCTTTGACCCAAGTTCCGCCTTCAAAACCACGCCAACCCTGAAAATTATACTCCATATCTTTTTTTCGATCTCCTTTTGCGTTGTATGTACTTATTTTATCACTAATGCGACAAAAAATCAATAGATTTTCTGCTACTTTGAAATTTTTTTGTCATTTTTAATTTCCTTAAATTTTATAAGCACTTTAACGAGCCTTTTTTGGTTTTATTTGCCGCACAAATAAAAACGTGCAATAAGATTGTGCTGTTTTGCTTACAAAATTTGGATCAATAAAAAAAGAAAAAGCCGATCGGCTTTTTCTTTTTTTTATTATACGAGCGGATTCTCTCTTATGAAGAGTACTCCGAGGGTGTTTCTGCCGCAATGAGACGATACTGTGCATCCGGCGCGGGTAATGTGTATCTCATTGAATACGCCCATTTGTCTGACCTGCTCGGCACACGCCTCGTATATTTCGGGATCACAGCCTGCATGTGTTATGAAGACGTGCTCCTTATAGATTCCGCTTCCGTCGCCAAGGCGGTCATTGATATAGGTCGGGAGCACCTTTTCAAACTTTCCGCGGTATTTCTTGCCTACGCCCATCTTGCCGTCCTTTACACCAATGCAGGGCTTGAGACCGAGAACGGTTGCACCTGCGGCGGCAACTGCGGAGCAACGTCCGCCCTTATAAAGGAATTCAAGGCTATCGATAACGAATGAGGCATCAACGCAAGCTGCGAGAGAACGGCAGGTTTCTGCTATCTCCTCTGCGCTCTTGCCCTCTGCCGCCATCTCTGCCGCCTTTACTACGAGAAGTCCGCCTCCTGTTGAGAGGTTTCTTGTGTCTACGACGTGTACGTTTTTAAAGTCCTCTCCTGCCAAGCGAGCATTACTGAACGTAGACGACATATCGGCGCTTATGGTAAAGACGACAATGGAATAACCCTGCTCGGTGTACTCCTTGAACACATCCTCAAACTGGGCTATGTTTACTGCAGAGGTCTTGGGAAGCTCTCCCGTCTTGTTGTAATTTTCATATATCATATCGGGATCAATATCTACGCCGTCGGTATAGGTTTTGCCTCCAACAGTTACTCCAAGGGGTATGATCTTGACACCGTATCTGGATACGAGCTCCTCCCCGAGGTCGGTGGTGCTATCACTTGCGATAAGTATCTTTTCTGACATGATAAATCTCCTTAAATACAATTTGATCTTTCTTATTATACTGTATAAATGTTAACTCAATATTAATATTTTTCTGCTTCTTTTGCGGTGAGTTTAGGAGTGACAGGGTTGAGAGCGCAAATTAATCCACAAAAAATGGCGGATTAGATTCATCGTATAGGGCTTTCTTCAAAAAAAACACGGAGATTTTAATCTCCGTGTTTTGTTTTTGGTGGAGACAGTAGAACTCTGAATCACAATTTGCGCTAAGGTGAGCATTTTAGTCAAAGGGCTTGAAGCGCAAATAAATCCGCCGCGAGCGGCGGAATAGATTCAGAGTTGGTAAGGCAACAGTATAAAACAAAGCAGAGGGATAAACCCTCTGCTTTGTTTTATGGTGGAGACAGTAGAACTCGAATCTACGACCCCTTGCATGTCAAGCAAGTACTCTAACCAACTGAGCTATGCCTCCGTATTCAACCACCGTGTTATTATACTATATTTTTTAATAAATTGCAATACCTTTTTGAAAAAAAGTTTATTTTTATTTTAAATTGCCTATTTTTGTGTTAAAAAACAAATAAACATGATTGCATATAACAAATCAGCCACTCCAAAAGAGCTTTATTAAAGAATTAACTTTATTCGCCGCCTTTTTTTTGCACCGTGGTAAAATAGCCTATTGTAGCCGGCACGCTTCGCCGCCTCGTCAACCATTCTCTGCGCCGTTTCCATGTCGCCGCGTTCAACTGCCGCCATGTATGCTGCGTCAGAACTTTTTTCATCAGAAGTGTTGACAACAGGATTGTTTTGGTGTATACTATTATCGAAGAAAGATGGATCGTTTAAAACTGAAGACACAGTGATGTCGGAAGTAACTTGCGCGAAGTCTTTCTTTTTGTCATATATTATCTTGTTGTTTTTATTTGTTAACAGGCTTTTGATTTTTTCTGATCTTGGCGGATAAACAGTAACAAAAACATTATATTGACCGCTTTCGTAGCCGTTAATATGAACCGCATTTTTATACTGACCTGTAAGCTCCAAAACAGCAAATGCTTTTCTGTTATTGTTTAAATCAAATTTGACAATTTCAACATATTTTGCTTCTAGATGTTCTTCATTTGCAGGTTCATACACAACATATAGGGGATTTGATGTAGCCTCAATAATACTAACTATCTCCGTGGGTTCAAGACTGTTTGGTAATCCATCATCTCCGGTTCCTTGTCGTTCCATCGCATTGATTGCTTTGCTGACACTCATAACTAAAGGATGGTTGGGTATATTAATCCCAAGCTTTTCTTTTGCGCGTTCTATTATGATCGCGGGAGTGCTTATTCTAACAGGAATATATGTATTATTATTGTATTTTCCATCTTTAGCCGCTTCTAACATTTCATATACATCTTCTTTTGTCACGGTTCGGGGATCCAACTTTGTTGGGTCTTTTTTTGATGGTAACGCGTACTTCTCCCCCGTCTTCTCCCCTGCGACCTCACTACCAAGAGCCTTATCGACGAGATTCATCATGTCCGCCGCGACCGCGCTTGCTTTCTTGTCTTTTTCCTTCAGCGCGTTTGCAAGACCCTTGACAAATCTTGCAATCCTTTTAATGAGAGACACTTGACCCTCGCCCATTCGCGCATAACGCTTGAGGAACTTCTCACTGCCGAGCAGCTCAGCGACAACGCTTGCAACAACCTCGCCCTCGATCTTTGCCTCGGCGTTCTCGCCCTTGTAAACGTCCTTGTAGGTCTCTCTGACCTCCGCCACTTTCTCCGCTTTCGCGTGCTTCATGGCAAAGTCTGCGAGCGCCTTGTAGCCCTTCCTGTTTTCAAGATAGTGCACAATTTCGTGAAAGATGGATCCGCGGATCTGTATCGTGATGCTTTACTAACAGAAAAAGAGAGGACATTACGGCTTTAACCGCTTTGTTCTCTCTTTTCTGTTTGCACAGGGGCTTAGTCCGCGTTCGGTCGGTCAAACGCGATGCTTATGCTATGCGTTTTTTGGGATTCACCGCCAAGGACGTTTGCCATTGATCCCCTGCTTTTTTATTGTTAATTATTAGTCTACGTTGGGTCTTTCAACTACTGTTGAGCCGTAATTCGTGCAGGTAGTATTTGTAATAACTGTCTCCTTAAGCTCTGCGGTCTCTCCGCCCTGTGTCATGGTCATATCAACTGCTGCTTCAACCATTGCGCCGGAAAGCACGCCGTTGCTTACATAGTACTCTGCATACATGCCGAGATCCATGTTTTCCGTATCGATCATGCTACCCATGCTGCCAAGTCCGCCCATAAGCGCCTGCTCAAAATATCTTTTTGCATTTTCGCCTGCAAGCTCAAAGCCGTAATCGGTCTTTGTGAAATAAGTATAGTCGAGGTAGGAGCCGTAGAAGGGGGTAAGCTCCTCTATGCTGGAGAAGCCGATATTATAGATGTTTGCCTCGTACCACGAGCCGTCGGTATCCTTGATGTAGCAGGTGATATATCCGTACTCGTCTTCCTCAATATACGCGCAGATCGTTTCGGTGGAGTTCTCGCCCATTCCGCTTGAGGTTGTGGTCTGCTCGAAATATACTCTGCCGTATGCGTGCTTAACTGTCTGCGTCATGGTCATTTTCATAGTCATGCTCTCGCCGTCAGCCTTTACGGTTGCATCCATCTCCATTGTTACCTGAAGCGTGCAGTTCTGATATTTTGCATTATCAAAAACAGAATCATAGTAGGTTCTTGTGATGGTCTTGTTGGTCTCGGGCATTGGAACAAAGTATTTCCAATCCGGACCGTATTTGATAACGTACACAGTTACCTTTTTGCTGTTGCTTGATGCAAGCGTATCGATGTTGTTGCCGCTATACATATCACTTGAATAGGTCTCGTAGGTTACCTCGATCGCCTCGACAGAGTCGGCATCGTAGAGAAGCTCATCGGGGATATTAGCCTTTGCAAGCTGCTCATCGGTCAATTCGCCCTTGTTGTTCATATCAAGAATGGTTGCGGAATCTTCTCCGACAATCTCTTCCATAACAAATGCTTCTGCCGCATTTTCGGAAGAATAGTAGCTTTCCTCGGAAACTGCGCCGACAAACGTTTCGGAAACTCCGCCTATCGAGTCGATAAACTCATTTCTCTCTGCGGTGGAAACGCTGGGCTTTTTGCTGCCCGACTTCTTTTCATCGTCATCCTTTTTGTCATCCTTTTTCGATCCGCACGCTGTCGCTGACAAAACGAGGGTCATAAGCATCATCAGGGCAAGAAGGAATGAAAGTACTCTCTTCATGTTGATCTTCTTCATAAAGTTACTCCTTATAAATTAAATTTTTCAGGCAGCAATCATTTACTGTCTTTAGCACATTACAATTATATCATTTATCTATCCACAAGTCAATAGCTTCGCATTTTTTATTTGAAAGTTTTTTCACGGAGCAAGTGATAGGTGAGTGGAAAATTTTTACTTGACAACATTCTTTTCTCTCGGTATAATATAAATGAGGAATATATTACTCATTCTTCGGATGAAAGGAGCAATATATGAAGAAAAGTTTTTTATTGAAGGCTATCACGTTGGCGCTCGCTATTCTGCTTTCGCTTTCATTTACTGTCGGATGCGCGAAAGACAACCGTACAAGCACAAGAAAAAAGAATGATCGCGACGAGCACACCTCCGAATCTCTCCCTGAAGAGGGGTCGACACACGATGGCTACGAGACCGAGCCCACTACACGTCCCGAGGAAAGCAACGGCGGCACAGAAACCGAAACCGAGAAGGTGACCTCCTTGCCTTCGTCCGACACCGAGACTCCTACCGAGACCGAGACTCCTACCGAGACCGAGACGAGCTGTGAGCATGAATACGAAAACGCATGCTCCGATACATGCATTTTGTGCGGTGACGAGCGCGATTTGAAGAACACTCACGTTTACGATCAGGAACACACTTGCTTTAATATGAGCTGTACCGAGTGCGGATATACCATTTTACAGGATCACGATTGGTGTTATGACGACTCCTCTACCGCGACTCTTTTGTCCGCGGGAACGCTTGTTTTGAAGTGTTCAAAGTGCAAGGATACCCAAACCGAGGACGTGGATATGCTTGACCCTGCCCTTTTGGGAATGCCGATCGTATACATCACCGATCTTGAGGACGCTGCTATTCCCCTTACAAAGCTTAAAAAAGCGGACGGAGAGATACTTGTAAAATACTCATACGTCAGCAATTCAAGCGAAATTCAGAGCTTTGAGTGTATAAGCGAGATCAAGGTTCAAGGCGCTTCCTCCGCAGGTCATCCCAAAAAGAACTACAACGTAAAATTCTTTACCGACGAGACTGTTTCAAAGAAAATGAAGGTCGATCTCGGTTGGGGCAATGAAAACAAGTACTGCATGAAGGCGAATTACATTGACGCCTCACACGCAAGAAACATTGTCGGCGCACAGCTTTTTGCTCAGGTGATTGCGTTGCGCGACAACATCAACGAGGGACTTTTAAACGCACCGAATTACGGTCTTATTGACGGTTACCCCATACTCGTATATATAAATGGAGAATTTCACGGTGTATACACCATGAACATCCCCAAGGATAATTGGACCTTCGCTATGGAGGGCGGCGAGGAATCACGCGAGGCTATGCTTATGGCTGACGCTTGGACAAATTCCGTAAATCTGCGCGAGAACATTGGAGAGGGCACATGGGAAGACTGGGGCTGGGAGCTTGAGCACTGCTCCACCGCTGACGACACCTGGGTAAGAGACAGCTTTAACGAGCTTATTTCCCTTCTCAACTGCGACGATCCCGACAGGATCCTGGCAGAGCTACCTAATCATCTTGATATAGAGGCGGCGATCGACAATATGATCTACACCTTCTTTATCAACACCGCAGACAACGTTGCAAAAAACATTCTTTGGGCCACCTATGACGGCAAGGTCTGGATCCCTTCGATGTACGACATGGACGGCTCCTTTGGAATATACTGGAACGGCGAGCCTATCCCCGTTGACTCCGAGGATCACAACGCAACTCCGAGAAACACCTTCCCGAGCTTCTCAAGCAACGGATCGATGTACCTCCCCGGAAACAAGATGTACAAGATACTTGTTCAGTATTACGCCGCAGAGGTAAGAGCCCGCTACGTAGAGCTTCGCAGGACTGTTTTCGCATTCCAGAACATCAGCAACACATTTAACGCTTTCTTTGACAAGATCCCCGACGTTGCTTACGAATCCGATCTTGAAAAATGGAGCAAGATCCCCTATGCTACCGAAAACAGAGAAAACATGATGTTAGCCTCTAAGGAACAGCTTTTAAGGCTTGATGCTTTCTTTTATAACCTTGACTAAGGTGCTTTAAAGCAAAAGCACTTATGATAACGGATCTAACCGTTTATCATAAGTGCTTTTTTATGTCATTATTGGGTTTTCACCAATAAATCTGCCGATTTTAAATTATTCAGCGTCGGTTGCTTCTGCTGCTTCCTCAACAGCCTCTGCTGCCTCTGCATCCTCGGGCATACCCTCTGCAAGAGCCTTTGCTTCCTCAAGAAGCTCTCTGATAGAGAGGCTTACGTTCTTCTTCTCCTCGTCGATTGCAACGATCTTTGCATCAACTGTCTGACCGATCTCAAGAACGTCAGCAGGCTTTGCAATCTTTGTCATTGCGATCTGGGAGATGTGGATAAGTCCGTCTACACCGTCTACGATCTCAGCAAATGCTCCGAAGGGCATCATGTTTACGACCTTTACGGTTACGATATCACCTACTGCATAGTTGGTGGTGAAGATTGTCCAAGGATTCATAGCGTCGGTCTTGTATGCGAGAGAGATCTTCTTCTTCTCTGCGTCGAAGCTCTTAACTGTAACAGTGATCTCGTCACCAACAGATACAACCTCTGCGGGAGACTTGATTCTCTTCCAAGAAAGCTCGCTGGTATGTACCATTCCGTCTACACCGCCGAGGTCAACGAATGCGCCGAAGCTTGTAAGGCTCTTTACCTTACCGGTGTACTGCTTGCCCTCTTCGATGCTTGCCCAGAACTCAGCCTCGGTCTTCTTTCTCTCCTCACGGAGAACTGCGCTGATGGATCCCTTTGCCTTCTTGTTCTCAGCCTCGGTAAGCTTAAGTCTTACCTTCTTGCCGATCATTGTAGCAAGGTCGGTGTTCTTGGGTGTGCCTGTCTGTGTTGCGTGTACGAATACGCGTGTGCCGTCGCAGTTTACGATAACGCCGATGTTACCCTTAACTGCCTCGGTTACTGTTCCCTCAAGGATCTCGCCGTTTTCCTTAGCGGCTACTACCTTGAACCAGTTCTTGTCGTTGTCTACTCTCTTCTTGTCGAGCGTTGCAAATCCGTCAACGTCGCTTACGCGAACAACAAACGCCTCAACTGCATCGCCGATTTTAAACATCTCTGTAAGCTTTGCGGAAGGATCGTCTGTTATCTTGTCAGCCTTAATGATTCCCGTGACCTTTGCGCCAACGTCGAGCTGAAGCTCGCTGTCGTTAACCGCGATTACGTAGCCGGTAACAATGTCTCCTGTATTTAAAGTTTTGATCGATGTTTCGAGAAGTTCTGCAAAATTCTCTTTGCTCATGGTTCTTTCTACCTCCTGAATTATATTGCGCGGAGTCGATGCTCCTGCTACAATCCCCACTTTTTTGTGGGATAACGGAAAATATGCCTTTAGCTCCTCGGCGCTTTCCACCATCACGGTATTGGAGCATTCTGCCTTGCATATTGAATAAAGCTTGGCTGAATTTGAGCTTCCTCTACTGCCGATAACGACCATGAAATCGTTTACGCGCGATAGCTTCGCCGCCTCAAGCTGGCGATTCTCCGTAACATTACATATTGTATCAAAAATTAGTGGTTTTGTATATAGATTTACCAAAAATTTTTTTATTTTCTCCCATTCACCCAAGTTTTGAGTTGTTTGGGCTACGACTATTGGTGATTTTGCGCAATCGGTGGGAATTCCCCCCGTCTCAATTAGCTTTTCAAGCTCATTGAAAGACTCAAAAATACATATTTTTCCGTCAAATTGACTACAAAATCCCACAACCTCCGGGTGAGTTGCCGATCCCAGCACCAAAAGGAGCCCCGAGCTGTCGTTATGCTCCCTTACTATTTTGTGTATTTTGTTCACAAACACGCAGGTGCAATCGACAAAGGAGAAGTATGGGTTGCTCTCCGCTCCGCGGACAAGCGACTCAAGCTCGCTCTTTTTTATTCCGTGCGCTCTGACGAATATCTTTATGGGCCTTCCCTCGGATGCCTGCGCGATCAGATCCTCAATATCCGATACGCTTGCGATCTCTACTCCGCATGACGCGAGATATGCGTTATAGGTATCGTTATGGATAAGCTTTCCGAGCGTGAATATTCTCTGCCCCTTTACATGCTTTGCGATCTCGTTTTCAATGGCGTTCGCCGCTCTTTCAACTCCAAAGCAAAAGCCTGCATTTTCAGCGACTGTCACCGAGAGCGAATCATTTGTTGTTTTGTGCATCAACGTTCTCTCCCATCTCGCATATTTTGTCAAATACGAATTGAGAAATACGCATGTACTCGCCCTGCGCCTCAGGATTATAATTGAGCTCCTCAAACCTTATCGGCTTTCCGACATACACGTCAACGCGGCGGAAGGGTGCCCATTTACGCTTTTTGAGCTTGATATAACAAGGAAGCACCGTTGCCTGCGCTTTAACGGCTATCATACCAAGACCGCTCTTGATCTCGGTTTCTCTTGGATTGACCTTTTTATATCTGTGTCCCTGCGGGAAGATTCCGATGCACTTGCCCTCTCCGAGCATTTTGATCGTCTTTCTTATCGCGCCTACGTCCGCACCCTTTCTGTCAACGGGATATGCACCGAGCGCCTTGACGAGCTTATTGAGAAGCGGAACCTTGAAAAGTTCCTTTTTTGCCATGAAATGAGGCTGTTGGTGGTCGGTTGACGCACAGAGGAACACGGGGTCGATATTCGACATATGGTTTGAGGCGATTATATAAGGACCTTCCTCCTCGGTAGGCTCATTTTCCGAATCGTGAGCGTGGACTCTAAACAGGAATATTACCGGATTTAAAAGCCACTTTTTTATCTTAATATATGCCTTACTTTTCAATTTTCTTCACTCCCGTTCTGTCTTCTATGAGCTTTAAGATGTAATTGACCGAGCCTTCAAAATCATAGTCCGAGTTATCGAAATACACCGCATCGTCGGCTGCCTTGAGAGGCGCGGCGGCGCGTGTGCTGTCTGCGCGGTCTCTTTCGTTCATCTCCGAGAGAACATCCTCGTATTTTACTGACACTCCCTTTTCGGTAAGCTCCTTATATCTTCTTGTCGCTCTTGCTTCGCTTGATGCGGTGAGGAAGATCTTAACCTCGGCATCGGGAAGGATAACCGTTCCAATATCTCTTCCGTCCATTATTACGCTGTTCTTTCTTGCCAGCTCCTTTTGGGTTTCGAGAAGGAACGCGCGGACGTTCGGGACACTTGACACGGCAGAGGCGTACATTGAGATGTCGGGCTGTCTTATTTTATCCCCGAGATCCTCTCCGTTCAGTATAACATGCTGAGCACCGTCTACGTACTGTATCTCAACGCAAATGTCCGAAAGCATAGGTGTTATCCTTTCGCTTACCTTTACGTCCTCCACGGAAAGCCCATGCTCTCTTGCATAATATCCAACAGTGCGATAGAGCGCACCGGTATCAACGTATATGATCCCAAGCGCCTTGGCTACCGCCTTTGATATTGTTGACTTACCGGCGCCGCCGGGTCCGTCGATCGCTATATTTATGTGCTTCATGTCTTTTCTCCTTACAGTTACTGTGCCGCGCTCTCGCCTGCGACAACGGCGGTTGAAAACGCTATTTGTAAATTAAATCCGCCCGTGTAGGCATCAACATCGAGTACCTCGCCGGCAAAATAAAGTCCGCGTACAAGCTTTGATTCCATTGTTTTGGGGCTTATCTCGTTTACACAGACGCCGCCCTTTGTTATTATTGCCTCGTCTATCGGTCTGAATCCCGAAAGCTGAAGCCTTATACATTTGATCGCTTCAAGAAGCGCTCTGCGCTCCTCTCGCGTGATTGAATTTACCTTTTTCCTCGGATCTATCCCCGAAAGCTCCACGATGGGCTCTATCATTTTCAATGGGAGCAGATCACCAAGCGAGTTTATAAAGTCCTTGTTATTATATTTCCGGAAATCCGAGCGTATGCGCGAATCGAGCTCGGCTTCATCAAGCGCGGGCTTCAAGTCGATATGCGCCTCGTATTTTTTCTCGGATATATCGGGCAGATGCGCAGATGCCGAAAGAACCATAGGTCCGGTTATGCCGAAGTGAGTGAACATCATCTCACCGAAGTCCTCATAAACGCATTTCCCATTATCCTTGCGAATTATCTTCATTGACACGTTCCTGAGCGAAAGCCCCTGCATTCTCTGACAAAGTCTTCCCTCGCAAACGATCGGCACGAGCGACGGCTTAAGCTCGGTTACGGTATGTCCCGCTCTTCTCGCAAAGCGGTATCCGTCTCCGTCAGAGCCCGTCATTGAATAGGATCTGCCTCCCGTGCAAACAATAACAGCATCGACTGCGTGCTTTGCGCTACCTGCGATGAGCGCTGTGACCTCGCCGTTTACTATCTCGATATCGGTAATTTTCTCGGTGGAGACCTTCACACCGCACTCGTTCATTCTCCCGATCAGCGCTTTGACAATATCCGATGCTTTATCGGACACGGGAAAGACTCTCTTTCCGCGCTCGACCTTAAGCGGAACACCGCATCCCTCGAAAAAATCTACTGTATCTGCGGTTGAAAACCTACTGAGTGACGCATAGAGGAATCTCGGATTGGTCGGCACGTTGCGCAGAAACTCCTCTGTATCGCAATCGTTTGTTACGTTGCATCTTCCCTTTCCGGTTATTCGAAGCTTTTTACCGAGTCTGTCATTCTTTTCAAAGAGCGTGACCTCCGCGCCAATATAGGCCGCGTGTATCGCCGCCATCATTCCCGCGGCTCCGCCGCCTATTACGGCGACCTTTTTTTGCATATCAAGCGCCATACTCATTCACGCGACGTGTCGTAGACGTTATATTCATCCCATACCGATTCGAGCTTATGAAGTCTCTCTGTGAATCGGTCTCCGCATTCTCTTGAAACGGCGACTATCAGCGCGTTGATAACCGACATGGGGGCAACATATGAATCGGCAAAGGATGCCATATCGCTCTGCGCAACGAGAACCTGATCTGCATGCGTTGCAATAGGTGAATTTTCACTGTCTGTAAGCGCGATTACATCCGCTCCCCTGCTCTTGGCAAACTCTACGCCTCTGATAATACTCTTTGAATATCTCGGGAAGCTGATAGCAATAAAGACGTCGTTACCGTCTATACTCATCATCTGCTCAAAGGCCTCTCCTCCCGACGTTGTCTGGATGAGACGGACGTTATCGGAGATCATTCTGAAGCTATAATTGAGGAGTCCTGCAAGATAGGATGATCCGCGCATTCCCATAATATAGACCGTCTTTGCATCCACAATGGCGCGCACTGCGCTGTCGAATGCCGACTTATCTATTCCGTCAAGAGTTTTCTTTATCTTCTCGATGTCGGAAAAGAGCACCTTCTGCAATACATCCGCATCTCCGATAAGCGTATTTGTAACCTCTATTCGCTGAACTGCGGTGAGCTTTGATCTTATAAGCTCAAGCAGAGCGCGGCGAAACTCGGGATAACCCTCGAATCCAAGCTCCATTACAAATCTCACGACAGTTGATTCGGACACGCCGACCTCTGTTCCGAGTCTTGCGGCGGTCATATAAGCCGCCTTATCGTAATGGTCCTTTATGTAAGAAGCGATATGCTTCTGACCCTTGGACAATCCGCCGTAATTTTCATCTATCAGCTTTAAAACATCCCTTTTCAATGATATATTCCTCCGCCAATGCTTTTTTGCGCGCAAGCGCGACATACTCTACTTATTATATACCCTTTTTTTGCAGTTGTCAATGACAAAAATTGCATTTTTCACTGAAAACGCCCCACATTTTGCTTAAAAACGGGCTTTTTGTGAAAGTTGCACAGTTTTTACCGCATTTTTTCTACCCTGCAAAAACGACAAAATTCCCTTTCTTTATTTACTTATCGCCCTTAAAGTGATAGAATATTTTTAATGGGGAATTTCACCCATAACAATTTCATTTGGAGGAATCATATGAAACTCATCTTCGGTGTCAAGGACAAACCAAAATTCGGTCAAATGATCGTATTTGCAATTCAACAGCTTCTCGCCATTATGGCGGCGACTATTGCGGTTCCCGCGATCGTCGGAAACGGAATGTCGGCCGCTGCCGCGCTCTTCGGCGCGGGCGCGGGTACGATAATCTACCAGCTATTCACCAAGTTCCGCAGCCCTGTTTTCCTCGGATCATCCTTCGCTTTTATCCCCTCCATGAGCGCCGCATTTGCGGGTGCTATATCCATGCAGGTCGGCTTCCTCGGACTCCTTATCGGAGCTCTCTGCGCCGCTCTTGTATACGTCATTATCGCTCTTGTTGTCAAGATCGCGGGCGTAAAATGGATAAATAAGCTTATGCCTCCCGTCGTTATAGGCCCCACGGTTGCTCTCATCGGTCTTTCCCTTGCAGGCGCGGCTGTAAAGGACGTATTCTCATACGGCCCCAACAACGGAAGCGGATTTGTTATGAACACCGCTCTTTGGGTTTCATTTATTTGCGCAATAGTTACTCTCGCGGTCGTCATTCTCTGCTCGGTATACGGCAAGAAAATGGCTAAGCTCATTCCTTTTATTATCGGTATTCTTGCGGGATATATAACCGCTCTCGTGTTTACTGTTATCGGTAAGGCTACCGGCAACGCAGAGCTTATGGTGATTGATTTTGCTCCATTTAAGGCTCTTGTTGCGGACGGCGTAAATCTAAAAACATTCGTAGCACTTCCCGATTTTGCATTCCTTACCGCCTTTGAGGGTGTAAAGGATTTCAGCATGTCATATTTTGCAACCGTTGCAGTTGCCTACACCCCCGTTGCATTCGTAGTATTCGCAGAGCATATTGCGGATCACAAGAACCTTTCTTCCATCATTGAATCCGATCTTCTTGAGGAGCCCGGACTTCACAACACTCTTCTTGGCGACGGAGTTGGCTCCTTTGTAGGCGCTTTCTTCGGCGGATGCCCCAACACCACCTACGGCGAAAGCGTTGGCTGTGTTGCGATCACAAGAAACGCATCGGTTGTTACTATAACGACTACTGCGATCATGTCTATGCTCGTTGCGTTCATTTCTCCCTTTGTTGCCTTTCTTGATTCTATTCCCGGTTGCGTAATGGGCGGTGTTTGCATCACACTTTACGGCTTTATCGCGGTTTCGGGTCTTAAGATGATCCAAAAGGTAGATCTTGAGCAAAATGCAAATCTCTTTACCGCGTCTGTTATACTCATTACCGGTATCGGCGGAATGGCGTTTGTTATAGGCAAGGTCACGATCACCGCTATCGCGGGCGCACTCATTCTCGGTATTCTTACTAACATTATGGTAAACAGAGCGAGAAAGGACGACAAGTCCGATAATTAAGCTTATATTCAAGGCGGCAGGCTAGAATGAGCCTGCCGCACTATATACAGAATTTTTAAGGAAAGAGCTATGCAAGTAAATTTTAATTCAAGCTGCGGCAGCATCAAGCCAATGCACGCAACGAACAATGGTCCGGTTGTAAATCTGAAAAAATATGCGGAGGGTGACATTCATCCATTTCACTGCAATCTCAATGAATTTAAAAACGCAGGGATACCTTACGCGAGAACTCACGATTCATCCTTCTATCACAGATACGGTCAGGAGCACACGGTTGACGTATACTACATCTTCCCCGATTTCGATGCCGATCCGTACGACCCTGAAAGCTATGATTTTGCTTGTACTGACGAATACATACAGGGGTGCGCTCTTGCAGATACCGAGGTGTTTTACCGTCTTGGACACAGGATCGAGCACGAGGTGAAAAAATACGGCACGGTAGCCCCCAAGGATCCTTATAAATGGGCGGTTATATGCGAACACATCATACGCCACTACACCGAGGGCTGGGCTGACGGATTCAATCTCAAAATGGAGTATTGGGAGATCTGGAACGAGCCCGATTCACATTGGAACGACGGAAAGGTGAGCCCTACATGGACGGGAACTCACGAGCAGTTCTTCGAGCTTTACCACATTACAGCGACACACCTTAAAAAATGCTTTCCGCATCTCAAAATTGGCGGCCCGTCTCTTGCCGGATTTTTTGATTGGGCAGAGCTTTTTCTCTCACAGCTCAAGGCGCCGCTTGACTTCTTTTCATACCACTGCTATCCGCATCGCATAAGGGATATTTTAAGTCTCAACACTCGCATGAGAGCCTTGCTTGACAAATACGGCTTTTATGACACGGAGTGCATTTTGAATGAGTGGAATTACGTTTCGGGTTGGGTTGGAGACAAGATAGTATACAGCCACGAGCAACGCCGCAAGATAAAGGGCGCTTCCTTTTCGATTGCCGCGATGTGCGCCTGCCAATACAGCCCCGTTGACATGCTGATGTATTACGACGCAAGACCCAATGAATTCTGGAACGGAATGTTTGACGACATGGTGGTTGGACGTGTTTTGAAGGGATATTACCCCTTCCCTATGTTCAACACTCTATACAGACTTGGCGAGTGCGTTGCGGTTGAGGCGGATCACGACGGAGGCGGATACATTTGCGCGGCAAAAAACGGATCCGATGCGGCGGTGCTTGTCACCCATTTTAATGACGATGACACTACCGATGCAAAATTCTTCCCGATCGAGCTTTCGGGATTCGGGGGTGAAAACGGCACCGAAGCGGAGATCTATCTGCTTGACGATGCTCACAACTGCAATCTTATCGGCAAAGCGACTTATTTCGGCGACCGATTTGTGACCGAGCTTAATTTCCCGAATTTTACCTCTTATCTGATAAAGCTTAAAAAGCTGTAAAAAACGAACAAATGCGAATGCCTTGTGCTCATTAGGGCGCAAGGCATTCGCATCCGTTTATTTGTTTTATAGCTTTCTTGCTATGCAATAGGGATCCTTTTCCATTGCTTTTTTTACTGATTCCCAAAGCTCGTATGCGTCGAAGAGATAGCACTCGGCTTCAAGAATTTTTTGGGGTTTCAGCTCGACTATATTGCCGATCTTATTGAAATCATGATTATAGCCCGACTCTCGCGCGAAAACGTGGAAAAACTCTTTTGTTTGGGAATTTCCGTTTTCATCGATGCAGGTATACTCACGGTGGTATTTCGGATCTAAATAGTCAACTGCAAAGGAATACGGGGGCTTCACGTGTACCTCAAGCCCGTGAAGGATGGTATTTTTCGTCAATCCGCAACCGACAAGCAATACTTTTCCGCGTCTCTCCTTAAGCTTATATATCGGCGAATTAAATCCGAGACAGGTATCATCTTCGTTGTGGTTTTCTGCGTACCACTCTTTATCCTTACCCCAAACAGCAAGCGAATGTGTGGGATGCACACTTCTGATCACTCCCTCGCTATGACGAAACACCTCTGTTATAGCTCCGACACAGCTCGGTGTTTCTTTCACGTTGAATACCGGATTCTCCTTATTTACAAAATCATAAGTAAACGTGGGGAGCATCAGCGTTCCCTCTTCTCCCACCGTGTCCTTGAGCGCGGCTATAAGGGTTTCTATGCCTCCTTCAACTCCGCCGAGGGATTTGTACGAGGAGTGTACGAGGAGCTTATCTCCCCGTACGATCCCCATTGCCGCAAGATCGCGACATATTATTTTATAGCTTTCGTTCATTGTCTTTTTCTTTTTACGCCTTTGTAAACCAACGTCTCATTACTTCCTCTGCGGGCTTGCCCTGGATCGTAAATCCGCGGTCACCGCGAGGATCGCTTAAGTAGTGCGGTCTCTTCTGGGTCTCGTCCCACTTCCACCAAAGAAGTCCCATCCAGCCGTCGAGCTCGGTGAAGGTGCGGAACACTGCCTCCATATAGTTTGCCTGCTCCTCACCGTCGTAGGGGGTGTCCCACTGATAGTTGAAGGGCTGCATTACGCATCCGTGAGCAGAGCGAGTGCCTATCTCTGTAAAGAGGATGGGCTTATTGCCGTAGGTTTCCATTATGGACGCTATTTTGTCGCGGCGCGAGGAGAGATAGGCAGTCATTTCGTCAACTGTATAGTTCGGAACATCCTTTGCACCGGGATTTGAATAGGCGAGCATAGGCTCTACGTTCGGGTCTGCTGCGGGCGGATAATAGCTGTAGCTTAAGAAATCAAGGTGCTCCATCCAGCCGAGAGGTGCTTTCTTTCTTGATTCGGGAGTAAACTCGTAGGTAATGGGTCCTGAGAAGTTGTCTCTTACCGCGTCGATAACTCGTAGCCAATGCTCATCGTGAGCCTCTGCCCAGAGGAGCTCCGCGCCTGTCATAAGGCACTCAATGCCCGCTCTCTCGGCAAGGTCTGCAAAGTATTTCTGTGATTCGGTATATGACTTGAACCACTCGCCCCAATAGTCTGTCTCAACACCCTCAATATGCTTCATATACTCCTTGGGAGGAAAGCATATCTGGCACATTGCACCGCCGTCAAGGCAGGTCATGCAGGGCTTGAGGATAACCTTGATGCCGTTATCATGGAGACGCTTGGTCATTTCGATGATCTCGCTCTCGGCAGAGCTGAATTCAAAGTCGAGGAAGTGCTTTCGAGATAGCACTGTCTCCTGACAGAGATTCATATTGAGCGTTGTCCAGTTGATACCGATATTTTTCATAAGCTCGGGCTGTTTTTTCGCAAAATCTGTGAAATAATAGCCTCTTTTTGACAAAAATCCGAAATTCGAGCCGCAAACAAGCTCGTTAAATATAGGATGATCCTTAAATCTTTCGGGAATGTTTTTATTATGAGTTACCTTCATAGTTGTCTCCTTGATCAGCATGTTTGTATTTTTTACGTCACAGCACACCATTATTATAATAAACATTTTGAGTTTTGTAAACGCATAAAACGCTCAAAAAGGTAGACGAAACAACTCTTGACAAGAAGAAAGATACGTGTTAGAATAAGATGTTGAAAATTACGGGAGGGACACGGTATGCTTTTGTCAAACAGCACGATTTCAATTGAACTTTTAGGTGTTTTCAAAATAAACAGAAAGGAATACGTCAATCTCCGCTCCCATACAAGAAGCTACGACACGTTAAGCATCAGACTTTTCGGACAAGGAGATTTTAAAACTCAAAAGGGTGATTTTTCGGTTGCAAAAGGTGACGTCCTATACATTCCGAAAAATCTTGAATATCAGCAGACCTCTGATAACGAAACGCTCGTAGCGATCCATTTTATAAATCACGGTGTTGAGAAGGATGCAGATGCAGAGGTAATTCATATTGACGACTCTGAATATGCAGAGGAGCTTTTCCAAAAGATGTATGACACCTGGAAGGGGCTTAACGTCGGTTATCAATACAAGTGTATCTCCCTTCTATACGAGCTTTTGTACCATCTTCGCTGCCATGAGCACAATACCGTCATTTCATCGGTTACCGATGAAAGCAAAATAAAAAAGGCTCTTGACTTCATCCATGCAAATTACAGAAACAGTCGAATTGAAATATCCCACCTGGCAAAGCTTTGCGCACTGTCCGAAACATATTTTCGCAAGCTCTTCAAAAACATTCACGGTTCTTCGCCCGTACAGTACATTATTGATCTCAGGCTTGATTTTGCGACTCATCTGTTAAGAAGCGGACTTTACACGGTAAATGAAACCGCATCACGCTCGGGATTTTCCGACACGAAATATTTTGCACGTATTTTTAAATTGCGTTTCGGAATATCTCCGAAGCAATATCAGAAGATCTGTCAGAGTAGTGCAAAAACAAACAAGAACGAGCAAATGAAATAAATTATCTTCAATACTCTTGACAAACCTTTGTTTTCGGTGTAAAATAATCAAGACACAAAAGAATAACTCGGCTCATCTGCGTTTTTGCGCGTTGTCGGGTGCACTGCTTGACGGTGTATTCGGGGATAAGGAAATTGCGGTGAAAATCCGCGGCAACAGCCATTACCGTAACTGAGGCTTTTCCTCTCAAGTCGGAATGCTTATCGGGTCGTGACGGACTTTTAGTCCATAGTAGAAGTCTCTTGGGCAAACGGGGAGAACGAAGCATTGAGGATACGGGCAGGGTATCCTTGTTTTCGTGCGCTCCGTGGAGGGCGCTTTTATTTTATCCTTTTATGTGAAAACATACACGAAAGGAATTTTATTATGAAAAACAATCTTTTGAAGCTATTTTCACTATTACTCGTTGTGATCCTCTGCTTCGCTATCGTCTCCTGCAACAAAAAGAAGGACGAGAACGAAATGTGGAAGGATGCAACCTACACAGGCGATGCTACCGTTGGCGAGGAGGAATCAAGCTCCGATAACGGAAACATTATCGGTGAGGGTAAAAAAACCGTTACCGTTGAGATCATCGCAGGTGAGCACTCAGTCACTCTCACTGTAAAAACCGACAAGGACAATCTCGGCGATGCGCTCTACGAGTACGGAATAATTAACGATCCCGTTTTCTTCGACACCTGCAACGGAATGAAGGCGGATTGGGAAAAGGATCAGGCATACTGGGCGTTCAAGCAGAACGGCGAGATGCTGAACTATGGCGTTGGTGATGCAAAAATTTACGGCGGAGAGAAATTTACCATTGAATACACAAAATAACACTCCAAGCAAAAGAGCGCGCGACTCGTGGAGGAATAAGGCTTTTGAGCTCGTTCTCTTCTCTATGCTCGGCGCTTTGATGTTCTGCTCGAAGATAATTATGGAGGCGTTCCCAAACATACACCTGCTCGGTATGTTTACTATCGCCTTTACTCTGACATTTCGCGCTAAAGCGCTGATTCCGATATACATAAACGTCATTCTTATAGGACTGTACGGCGGATTTAATTTATGGTGGGTTCCCTATCTTTATATTTGGACTGTTTTGTGGGCGCTCGCTATGCTTATACCCAAAAGAACGCCAAAATGGCTTTTATGCGTTATTTGTCCTATTCTCTGCTCATGTCACGGATTTTTATACGGAATACTTTACGCTCCGGCACAGGCACTCCTCTTTAAGCTGAATTTTGAACAGACCCTTGCGTGGATCGCATCGGGCGCGGTGTTTGATATAATTCACGGAATCGGCAATTTCTTTGCGGGTCTTATTATCGTGCCATTGCATATTTTGATGAAAAAACTTTTGAAAAAAAGCGGATTTTATGCGTAAAATCATTGACAAGGCGCGAAAAAAATGTTAATATTTATGCGGTACGGGCATCCGTACCGCATTTTAGGATATTTAAGAGGTTTTTACCATGGAAGAAAAATTCAAGCTTTGGGATAATTCGGATATAGAAATTTCATACTTTAAATCGCTTCACAAATCAAGTGACGGAACAGTTGTTATCTTCCCCGGCGGAGGATACGCAAGATGCTGTCCTCACGAGGGTGAAAACTATGCGCAGCTTTTCAACACCTTTGGAATGGATGCGTTCGTTATTAACTATCGTACCGCACCTAACCGCTTCCCACTCCCACTTCTCGACGCAAGACGCGCAGTTCGATTCGTTCGCGCTAACGCCGAAAAATTCGGCATTTCCCCCGACAAGATCGCTGTTATGGGTTCAAGCGCAGGCGGACATCTCGCCGCTCTTATCTCAACATATCTCGATCCTATTGACGGAGAGGGTGTTGACGAGCTTGACAACGTTGATTTCCTGCCTAACGCGCAGATCCTTTGCTACCCCGTGATCTCATCCGATGAGGCTGTCTCGCACAAGGGCTCTTACAAGAATCTTTTGGGCGAGGAGGGATATGCAGAGAGGGATAAATTCTCTCCCGATCTTCTCGTTAGCGAAAGGACTCCCAAGGCATTCATCTGGCACACCATGACAGACACCGGCGTTCTTGTCAGCAACTCGTACAGATACGCAGAGGCGCTCTACAAATATCGAATCAAGCACGAGCTTCACGTCTTCCCCGTGGGTGAGCACGGTCAGGCGCTCGGCGCGCACGTTTCTTACGTCAGAGTATGGACAGAGCTTCTTCGCAAGTGGCTCGTTCTTAACGAATTCCTTAAGGGCTAATAAAAATCCAAAACGGAGAGGCATATCGCTTCTCCGTTTTTTATTTATTCGGTTGGTGTAGGTACGTTCTCGTCCATCCAAGCAAGATGGTCGTTTATCCAATTAAGGACCGTGATCCTTAAAACGGCGGGATCGTCGTAGGTTGATCCCCAGCGGCTCTTTTCTCTTGCAAGGAGCATTCTGTACGTATCGTTATCAAATTGGTCGAACACCTTTGATACGGTATCGTATATCTCGTTTCTGACCGCGTCATATTCTTCTTTGTATATCCTTATAAAGTCTGCGTTGCTTGACAGATATTTATAATAAAAGTGTGAGCCGTCTCTTATTCTTGCAAAGGTATCATGCTTGAATTTTGCATTGCTCCAATATATACTGTCATAATCCCAGACGGGACCCATGGTGATCCTTGAGCTTGAAGTATTATCATATTTGAGCATATACATATTTGAGCCGCCGCTGTCCCAGGATGCCAAAATGTCGTGCGTGAGCAACCATTTAACAAAGCTCGTCATATCAAGATAATCGTTTATATCGCCCTCAGCATTTCCAAGCATGACATTTTCAAGCTCGGTGAGATAATTCTGTATATATTTAACGCGCTCGTCATCCACCGTCATATCGTCCGCATCGGGATATTTGAAGGTGAGCTTAGCCGGCTTATCCTTTGAGATCGGAGTTATAAAATAGAGTGGCTCGTTCCACCAATATGCGTCCATCTCGACGATATATCCCGAATCAGAGACGTTACATCTCGCCTCGTCCTGATCTATACATTCGATGAGGATATAGAGTCCTCTGTATTCTCCGTTGACGAAAAGCGTGACGTATGAATACTCGGGTGTCCACTCGTTTCCGACAAGCTCGCTTATCGCGCTTCCAACAGCAACGTTCGTGGCATATCCGCTCTTTAAAAGCACCCATTCCTTGTTTCTGTAATCGGTTTGTGTGTCGCGCTCGACAAGTCCCGAAAGCAGGTCGAATTTCTTACTGAGCTTTATTTTGAACGGTTGCTTTGATGCGTATGCGCTGGTGTTTCCGCGCACCTTTATTTTCGCTCCGTCATATCCGGAGGATATTGACGTATACAAGAGTATATTATTTTCGTCATAGAGGCTGACGATGCTCTGCACATAGTTTGCATCGGTAATTCCTCCGCCCCAGCAGCCTGCGGGTGGCGACACCTTTGTAAAGGTAGGCAGCTCGCCGTTTCGGGTTATGATCTCCATTCTCGGGAACTCTGCGCTATACGTATCCGGGAACCAGAAAAATCTCCTTTCAAGAGCGTTTCCCTGCACTCCGTCCGTTGTGATCGGAGAAAATGTGAAGGTATATCTTACAAGGTTTCCCGTGGCATTAAAATGCCATTCTCCCTCGTGAGCAAGTATTTCGTATTCATATACCTCTCGGTCGTTTGTAACAGACACCTTCATTCCGAGAAGCTTGTCATTATACTCCCGCTCTGCCTTCCAATAGAAGGTTACCTCTCCGTTTGTATTGGCAATATACGTAACGTCCGCGAGAACGTCGACCTCGGCAGTAGTTATCACGCTGACGGCAACGCTTTCTTTTATCACCGCGCCGCATACTGTACATTCTACTTTTTCGGTATACCCGGTCTCTGAATCTGTCGGGAGCTTTGCGCTTGTGATCCTTTCAACGTGACCTATCGGAGAATCTGTCCTTGTCTGCTCGTCTCCGCATTTGCAGTATCTGGTATAAACGCGCTCGTCGGCGCATCCGGGGTCTCCCGTAAGTGTCCAATCGCCGTATTCGTGGTCGAGCAATCCGACATATTCCTGCTCGGTCTCTCCGCAGTCGCATTTCCTTTCGTTTAATCCCAAGGAATTGCAGGTGGGATCGGTAACAGCGCTCCAATTGCCGAACACATGCTCATGCACGGTTTCGGTCTCGGTTTCTGTTTGAGTTTCGGTTTCTGTTTGAGTTTCGGTTTCGCTATCGGTTTCGGTCACGGAATCCTTTTCTGTCTCTGTAACCGTTTGAGCTTCCGACGGGATCTGCGAATCGGTTTCGGTTTTGGGCTCTGTCTGAGCTTCTGTCGGTTTTTCCGAACAGCTCTCGGTTTCTCTCTCGCTTGCGGTCTGCCGGCTTGTCTCCTCATTTTCATTCCGAGAAACGCTCTCGCTTGCCTCGACAGTTTCATTGCCGCTGACCCTTTGACTCTCGCTTGCGCTCGAAGAGCCGTCACATCCGACAAAAATGCACACGGACAGCAAAATGGCAACTAACAGCGACATTTTTTTCATAGCGCATCTCCTTTCAACAAGAGTTTTTCTGAACCTTACATTTTCAGTATATCACATCCCCCAAAATTTGTCAAGAGACTCAAAATGGAGCATGAAAATTTCATGCTCCCTTTTCTGCGGTATTTATCCTATTCCGAAGATCAAAAATATCAGCGGCACGGTTATTGCCGACAAAAGCGTTGAAACAAGCGACACGCCTGCTCCCGATCTGCAATCCTCCCCGACAAGCTTTGGAAATACTACCGTATTCATTCCGCAGGGCAAGGAGTAAAGAAGCACTGCCACAGCCACCGTGTTCGCATCAAAAAATCTGCTTAATACAAATCCGATCGCAAGAGGCATTACAAGGAGTCTTATTGCGATTATCGGGTATATTTTGGGGTTAAAGGCTATCTTATGAAGCTTAAACTCCGAGATAACAATACCCGTAAGCAGCATGCTGACCGGTGCCATACATCCGCTTGCGCTGCTGAGTATAGAGTTTGCAAACTCAGGCACGGGGGTTTTTAAAAGTCCCAAGACCATTCCGAGCGCTGTTGCAATAAGCACGGGGTTTATAAGCTTTTTGAAATTGAGACCCTGCTTTGTGAGTATTGCATACCCGTACGTATAGATGTATATCTGCAACGGCAGAGCCATTGTCATAAGTCCAACCGCACTGCCGAACACGCCCTCTGCGAGAGCGATGCCCATATATCCGCTGTTGGGTACGACGAGCGAATACTCAAAGACGCTTCTCTCGTATTTATCCTTTGTAATAAGCTTTGGGATAAAATGAGAGGATACCGCGAAGACCGCTACGATGACCGCAGATATCGCGATGGTATTCCAGTTTGACGATATGAAATCTATATTGAATCTTGTAATAAAGGTTTTCAGTACGTTACACGGCAAGAAGACATAGACCAAAAGCGTTGACAAGACCTTTGAATGCTCATGCTTTACAATTCCCGTTTTTCCGACCGCATATCCTACCGCAACAAAGACAAGCAGGATACTTATTTGCTCAAAAACTGCCCACATAAAGCTACTCCTTTTAATTTTTCAATACATTGTAGCACTTTTTAATCAAAAAGTAAACAGTCTCTTTTGAATTTGTTAAAATAAGTTTATTTTTGTTGACAAGGAGGGCTTTTTGTGCTAAAATTATACGGTAATCATAACCGAAAGGAACTTATACATGAAAATAAAAGTTATATCTGTCATTCTGACATTTTTACTGTGTGCCGCACTTCTTGCTTCCTGCACGGCCGCTCCAAGCACCAATGCCGCAGGCAAGGCGGAGACCGGCGGCGAGAGCAATGGCTCCGGCGGCGAAACCTCAAGCGGCTCCGGAGAGGAAGAGACACTCCCTCCCCCCATTGAGGTTGCCGATGGATCATTCCTCTCATTCCAGCGCTCCGAGGACGGCACATACTACTCGGTCTGGGGACTTCTGAGCGAGAGCGAAGCTATCAAGGTTGTTATTCCGTCCGAATATCAGGGACTTCCCGTAGCCGCAATTTCGGATTACGCATTCTCCTCATCCGACCCTCTCACCACGGTCATTATTCCCGACTCGGTAACACACATCGGCTCACACGCCTTTGACGGTTGCTCCAACCTTACCAACCTCGATCTTCCCGCAAATCTTGAGTTTATAGGCGAGGGCGCGTTTGACGGATGCGATTCTCTGCCTCTTAATACCTACGACAACGGTCTTTACATCGGTGACAGCGAGGCACCTTATTCAATTTTCGTTTCCGCGGCCGACACTGAGATCGAATCCTGCACGATTCACCCCGACACGAAAATAATTTACGACGGCTCATTCTTTGATTGCACCGAGATAGACGAGATAATCTTCCCCGATGAAATATATCAAATCGGCTTTGCTTTCCAGGACTGCCACGACCTTTTCCCGAACAACTCTGTTGACGGCGCATTTTATCTTGGAAATGCCGAAAATCCTTTCCTCATACTCGTTTACGCGCTGAACACGGTCACGGATATTACCGTTCACGAGGGCACCGAAATGATCGCTCCCTACGCCTTTGAGGGTTGCTCCTCTCTAAGCTCGGTTACACTTTCGGCAAATATCAGGTTCATAGGCAACAATGCTTTCTTGGGATGCAGCAGCCTTACTGACGTAAGCATGGCTGATTCAAGCTGGAACATCATAAACGGCGAGAATATTGCCTCCTGCGTGACGGTAAATTCAGCCGACGGAAATCTTGCAGACCTGCTTAGCAAAACCTATTACTACGGCACTTGGGTAAAGCAATAATCCACCAAAAGCTTCTATATGCGTATTCCTTTTAAGAGTGATTCGCATATGGGAGCTTTTTTTCTTTTTTTTTCATTGCTTATTGACTATTTTGGCAGAATATGCTATAATTTGAATGTACAATATCAACAAAAATTCAGGCGTTCGGCACCTTTATTTTACAGAATAGGAGGATAGTATGGGATTTAAGACCGTATTCAAGCGTTATGAGATAAAATACCTTATAACCGAAGAGCAAAAGCATATTATCCTTGCCGCAATGGAGCCTTATATGGCGCTTGACGAGTTTGGGCGGACTACCATACGGAACATCTATTACGATACATACTCATTCAGATTGATAAGAGATTCAATAGAAAAACCGGTTTACAAGGAAAAGCTCCGCGTGAGAAGCTACAGCACGGCAGATAAGGACAGCACCGTTTTTGTTGAGCTTAAGAAAAAATACAAATCCGTGGTCTACAAGCGCAGAGTCTCAATGACAGAATCCGAGGCCTCCGATTGGCTATCCGGGCGCGCGGATCCCCCAAAGCACACGCAGATCACTGATGAGGTTGACTACTTTTTGAAGTTCTACCGGGAGCTTCACCCTGCCGTCTTTCTCTCCTACGAGCGCGAGGCATTCTTTTCAAAGGGCGGAGATGATTTCAGAGTAACGTTTGACGAAAACATCCTATATAGGCGCGACGGTCTCTCGCTCACTCTTGAGCCCGAGGGCACGCCAATACTCGAGGACGGATATTCTCTGATGGAAATAAAGACGTCAGGCGGCATCCCCCTTTGGATGACAAAGGTTTTGACAGATAACTCAATCTTTAAAACATCATTTTCTAAATACGGAAACGCATACAGAGACTTCGCGTTTCCAAAAAATTCTCCTTTGCAGGATACCAGGGAGGTAACACTCAATGCTTAATTTCCTTTTAACCGACACGGCAAGCAATACTCAAAATAAAATATTCAAGGGCGTTTTTGACAACGAGCTGACACGCGTTATAGAGGTAAAGGACTTTCTTCTTTGCCTTGGCGTGGCGATCGCGCTCGGAATCGTAATGGCTCTTGCTTATATGATCGGCTCAAGATACACGAAGAGCTTTCTTGTAACCCTTTCCCTTCTCCCTGCCATCGTTTGCGTTGTTATAATGATGGTAAACGGAAATATCGGCGCGGGCGTTGCCGTTGCGGGTGCGTTCAGCCTTGTCCGCTTCCGCTCCGCTCCCGGCTCTGCAAAGGAGATCGTTTACATATTCTTCGCGATGGGCGCGGGACTTATAGTCGGTATGGGCTATCTCGGATTTGCGGCGCTCTTTACCGTTATCATGTGCGTTCTCTTCTTGATTATAAATCTGCTTTCCTCTATCCGCACAAAGAGTACGGACAGATACAAGACACTTAAGATCGTTATACCCGAAAACATCAATTATTCAGAGGTTTTTGACGACATTTTCGCAGAATACACGACGAGATGCGAGCAGGTAAAGGTCAAGACCACCAATATGGGAAGCCTTTACAGCATATGGTACGACGTGAAGCTGAAAAATCCCAAAAAGGAAAAGGAATTCATTGACAAATTGAGATGCCGCAACGGCAATCTTGAGATTGCAATATCAAAGCAGGAAACAACGAACAACGAGCTTTAATCATATACAATACAGGAGGATCGAATGAAAAAAAGGTTCCTTTTAATACTGTCGGTCATTGCATGCTTGCTTATCCTTGTCGCTTGTCAAGGCGCGGGAAGCCCTGCCGAGACCGAAACAGCAACCGGCTCCTCGCAAAATTCAAATCCGGATAAAGATAATAACATTGACGATAATCCCGATGACGATTACGACGTGATCGAGGGCGACAATCACACCCATACCGCAGGCGAGCTTATCGCGGTGGTTGAGCCTACCTTTGAGGCGGGCGGATATTCGGAATACACATGCTCCGAATGCGGCAGCTCCTTTAAAAAGGATTACACAAACCCCTTAAAGCACAGCTTCTCCGAGGAATGGTCTTTTAACGCAGATCAGCACTGGAATGCGTGTACCGATGAGGGATATGCGAGCATTACCGCAAATTCCGAAGCGCACACGTTTACAGATGAGATTATTACGGATTCAACGCCCGATGCGACGGGGATCTTAAAATCGACATGCTCTGTTTGCTCCTACACCTTTGAATCGGTAATACCGAGAAAAAATCATATAGTTTCCCTTCCCACCGTTAATCAGTCGGAGTGCTTTGTGGGAATGCCTCTTTCCATGATAACCCTTTCGGGTGGAGAGGCAAGCGTTAGCGGCAGCTTTGCATGGAGCGATCCCGACATAAGGATTGGCGAAAGCGGCAGCTACGATGTTGTGTTTACCCCCTCCGATCCCGAATTCGCAAAGATCAATGCCACAGTTTCGATTTCGGCAAGCTGGCTTACCGTTAATCTTTCGGTTGGAAGCAACGGCGAGGCGAGTGTTGTTGGCGGAAGCAAGATAAGATACGGTGAGGATGCTACCGTAAACCTCATTCCGAGATTCGGTTACGAGGTTGACAGCCTTGTTGTAGACGGCTCAAAGAAGGAATCTGCCACAAGCTACACGCTCCAAAACGTAACGTCAAATAAAAACGTTTCGGTATCCTTTAAAACATCAAGCAATCCCGTATCGGTCAACTGCATCAGCGGAAGTAACGGCTGTTACTCGATCTCGGGCGGCACTCTTACGATTTCCGGAATCTCAAGCGACACGGTATATTCGATCTCGGGTGAGGCCTTTGGAAATATCGTTATTGACGTAAGCTCTGATTACAAATTTGAGCTTGAGCTTGCAGGATTCAAGCTGACCTCCGTCAATGCCGCTCCCATTACAATTCTTAACGGTGACAAGGTTACCATAAGCGCGAAAAAGAGCTTTACAAACTACATTTACGATCTTCGCCCTGCTGTCTCCGGCAACACGCCTGCGACTTATCCCGCGGCGATCTACTCCCTTATCGACCTTGACATTGAGGGCAAGGGATCCTTGACGGTATCATCCGCAAATAACGGCGGTATTTATACCAAAAAGGACGTTGAGCTTAAAAACCTTACACTCTCTGTTACAGCAAGCGAAAACGCGCTCAGAGGTAACGACAGCGTAACCATTGAAAGCTGTAACACCACAATTATCGCAACGCGCGGTGATGCGGTGAAGACGACAAACTCCGATATTTCCTCCAAGGGCAACCAGAGAGGAAACGTGACTATTACGGGTGGTGTACACAACATTTACGCCGCAGGTGACGGCATATCCGCCGCGCACAACGTTGTTATAACCGACAGTACAACTGTTCTCAACATTTATACGGACAGCTATTCCGAATATACCCTGCTTAAAACCGACGTCTCGAACGAAAAGATCTATTTGCGTGCCGATACGTCACAATACACCTACTCGGTCAGATATTCAAGCAAGGACGGTAAGACTGAGTGGGCGGATGCCGCATACGTCGGAGAATTCTTTATCGGCGGCGAAACGGTTTACCTCTACGAGGCCACCAAAAAGGTTGGATACACAAGCATCGCGGTATTTGCATACACAAGTGAGCAGACACAGGGGCAGGATATTTCTTATCATCTTACCACAAACAACATTCCAACAAACAGAGGATTTGACACTATCGCGATAAAGGAGCTTGAAAGCTCTCTTGGCTTCAGATATACGAGCTTCTATCTTACCGAAAACGGAAGCGTGACGGTTGACGAGCGATCAAGCAGAGGCATCAAGGCGGCAAACTCTATTACGATCTCCGCCGGAACGATCTCTATCTCGTCACACGGCGATGCCATCAAGGCCAACAACGATGCTGTACTTGAAAACGGAAATACTCCCACGGGAGACATTACGATAAGCGGCGGTAATATTACGGTATCCACTTATTCTACTGCAGTTCTCGCGGAGGGCGACGTTTCGGTAACCGGCGGAACTGTAACGGTAAATTCAAGCTTTATCGGACTTAGCGGAGACACGGTTTCCACATCGGGCTCGACAGTCTCTATCGTAGCTGTTTACAAGCCTACAAACGCAAAAAAATAATATCAAACGCAGACTATCACGGAGCAAAAAAATGAATTACAGAGAAACATACGAGGCGACAATTCCCACAAGAGAAGATTTCGTTGCCGGATTCCAGAGAGTTATTAACAAAAGGCAGGCAGACGTAAGGGCGGCCCGCGATGAATACGCAAAAAAGATATTTACTGACGGAGACTCCTGCCGAGAGGATTTTAAAAAGCTGCTCGGTTGGCCCCTTGTTGATTTTGACGGTGCAGAAATGCCCGATCCCAAATCTGAGCTTTTGGCACATGAGGATGGCTACGACGTTTACAGAATGCACTTTGAGGTTCTTGAGGGCTTTACCGTTTCGGGTATCCTTTTAAAGCTCCACGGAGACCGGAAGCGTCCTATGGTAATCTGCCAGCATGGCGGAGAGGGTACGCCTGAGGTCATTTGCGGTCTCCTCGGTGACACCGAGAACTACAACGATATGGTTCAGAGAGTCATGGCGCACGGCACGCACATTTTTGCTCCGCAGCTCCTTTTGTGGAGAAAGGCCTTTGAGGTTCCCTACACCCGCAACGAGATCGACGGCGAGCTTAAAGATCTCGGAGGCTCTATCACCGCTCTCGAGGTCTTCTCTATAACGAGAATAATCGATTATTTTGAAAAGCAGGACTACGTTAAGAATTTCGGAATGGTCGGTCTTTCCTACGGCGGATTCTACACCCTCTTTACTACCGCAGTTGAAACAAGGATCAAGAGTGCCATCTCCTCCTCATTCTTCAACAGCCGCGAGGTTGTTTCATGGGCGGATTGGACATGGCGTGATCTACTGTATAAATTTGACGATGCCGAGATCGCTTGCCTTTGCTACCCCAGAAAGCTTTATATCGCGGTTGGTGCGCAGGATGCCCTTTTCAAGGTTGAGCCTGCAAGAAGATCGTTTGAGAGGATCAAGGAGCTTTCAAGCGGTGTTGGAACCGATTGGGTCAAGTTTGATGCATTTGAGGGAATCCACGAGTTTGTAAAAACAGATGATTTTATTGAGGACTTGATCGAGGATCTGAATAAATAAGATAAAAAGAGTGAATGGATTTCCCATTCACTCTTTTTTACATTGACTTGCGAATTATGGCGTTCATATCGTCAAGCTTTCTTTCCATATCCCTGACAAGCGCAAACTGATTTTTTGCTCTGTCAAGGTTATGCCCTTCTCTGTGCGTTTTGAAATACACGTCACCGTCAAGGTAGTCGGTAAGGAATCTCATTCCGCATTCGAGTGTCATCATTATTGCGCCAACGGGCAGAAGAGAGATCTCTTTTTCTGTAAGTCTGCCCCGGCATCCCTTTATAAATCCCTTTGCGTAAACCTCGAAAAGCTCAAGATCAAGAGATACCTTGTCAAGATCCCTTTCGTCCTCTGCGGCGGTGTTTGCGCCAAAGCGGATCGAATCTCCAAAATCGTTTACCGAATATCCCGGCATGACCGTATCAAGATCGATGACCGCGACTGCGTGGCCGTCATTTGCATCAAAAAGGATATTATTAAGCTTTGTGTCGTTATGCGTTACTCTCAAGGGCAGGCTGCCGTCTGCTCTCGCGTTTTCAAGTATCTTGCAAAACTCCTTGTGCGACATTGCAAACTCGAGCTCCTCATTTACAAGCGCCTTTCGACCGCACACGTCCTTCTCTGCCGACCTCATAAGATTTTCGTATCTTACGGGCGTATTATGGAAGTCCTTGATGCTCTCGAAAAGCTCCTCTGCCTTAAAATCGGCAAGCTGACCCTGAAAGCGTCCGAATGCCTCGGCACAGACGGCAAAGTCGGATGCACTCTCGACCTTATCCTGCGCTACCGTGCCCTCCAAGAAGTCATAGACTCTCCAATAGGAGCCTATTCTATCCTTGAAGGCAACGTCATTGGAATTTGTCCTGACTACTGTGAGTGTGGCTCTGCTTTTGTCGTTTTCAGTCTTGCTTTTGATATGCTCTGTTACCTTTTCTATGTTTTCCATCACGCGGCGGGGATCCTTGAACACAGAGTCGTTGATCCTTTGCAGGATATATCTTTTTGAGCTTGTTACAAGCAAAAATGTGTCGTTTATGTGTCCGTTTCCGTATGGGGTGAGGCTTTTGACCTCGCCGACGTGCGAATACGCCGCAACCGCCTCGTTTATCTTACTGCATGCTTCTTCTCTTGTCATTTCAATTAAATCTCGCTTCAAACTCCGCCATATCAACGGTCTTACCGGTGAGTCTTGACTCCTCTGCGGCAAATGAGATCATATGGTTATCGCAGGATTCCCCGATCTCGCAGACGGATTTGCTTCTGTTGCCGTTCATAAGCTCGCGGAGCGCATAGACAATTCCCGTGTCTCCGCCGCCGTGTCCGCCCGTGAGCATTTCACTTGTAACGACCGCGTCAACGTCATACTTATAGGGCTCTCTCTTTTCAAAATTGAAGACCTCAATATTGTTGCCGCTCATCTTAGCGTAGATCTCGCCCTTTGTTCCCATTATTCTGATGGTTCTGCCGCCTCTTGTAAAGGCGCTCATAGCAAAGTCGACGTATATATCCTTGCCGAATCTCATATTAACGGTCTGGTGGTCTACAACGTTATTGTCGCACTTGAAAACACACTTTCCGTACTGCGTGGTCTTCATTGCCTCGATGCAATCCTCCTTTGTGGGGTTTGCTTTTTCTGTTGCAACGGTGTCAAACCAGCCTTTGCAATCGTATTTGAGGTCAACGTAGATCTTCATGGCGTTATAGGGGCATGTGTCTCCGACGGGGCAACCCTCGATGCAACGCTCGGGCGAGCCCTCGGGTGCGTTCTCTCTCTTAAAGTAGGAAAGCGAGCCAAAGCTGTGCACCTCGGTGCATTTTTCACCGATGAGCCACGCGAGTATGTCCATATCGTGGCAGGTTTTCTGGAGTATCATGCAAGAGCTTCTATCGCTGTTGCCCCAGTTTCCGCGGACAAAGCTATGGCTCTGGTGAACGTCTCCTACGCCCTCTATCGCCTGGATGTTCATTACCTTGCCGATCTCACCGCTATCGATGATGTTCTTGAGTGCAATGTAGAATTTTGTGAATCTCAAAACGTGGCAAACGAGGACGAAAACGCCCTTCGCCTCTGCCGCTCTCTGTATCTCTCTGCACTGTTCGGGAGTGGATGCGACCGGCTTTTCCAAAAGCAGGTCATATCCCTTTGCTATTGCCGCCATTGCGGGCGCATAGTGGTCTCTGTCCATTGTGGCAACGAGTACTATATCCGCAAACTTTTCCTTTTCAAGTATGGGCTCCCAGCTCTTGAAGCACATATTTTCGGGGATGGAGTGCGTGTTTTTCATAAGCTCGCGTCTCTCATCGATCGGCTCTGCGCAGGCGATGACCTCGAAATCCTCGCCGAAATTATTTTTCATAATATCGGTGTATATCTTGCCGCGGCTACCGCATCCGATAACTATAACTTTTTTCTTACTCATTGTATTTTTCCTCCGTTTCAAAAAAACGATATTGACATATCTTCCCCATTATGATACAATAAACAAAGGAAATAATCAATCGATTATTTTACTGTAAAATTGTATTTTTTAACTGTTTCGGGTTTTGGGGGAAGAAAAGTGAAAAAGGCAAGCAAGGAGATTTTGGGCAATAATACAAGGTCGCTTATAAGAAGCGATCTTACCGAATGCTTTGGATATTACGCATACACGGAAAATCACGGCGCGATTTGCAAGGAAAGCAACCGCGAATCAAGCGAGCTTCCGCTTATTCTGAACTGCGCGGGGCATTTTACAAGCAAGCATCCCTTCTGCACAGACAAGATTGACGGACGGCTTGACTATTATTTGATGTACATAAATTCGGGTCGGCTATCTGTATTCAACGGGGAGACACCCATCGAGGTTGCCGCGGGTAATCTGATACTTTTCCGCGCAAATCAAAGATACAGCTACTCATATCAGGGCGGTGATATTTTGAGCTATTTTTGGGTCCATTTTACCGGTAGCGAGCTTGAATCTCGCCTCAAAGAATATTCGCTTGAATGCTTCCCTACGGTATATGAAACCGAGCCTCAAAACCATATTCCCCACCGTTTCAGAACGATATTTGACGCGTTTCCAAAGCAGGACAGCTTCCGAGAGCGCGAGCTTTCCGCTCTGCTTGAACGCCTCCTGATAACCGCTTCAAGGAGCGTGATCAAAAACGGCGAGAGGCAAAGCACTCTGACACGCGCCCTGAGATACATCGGATCAAACTACAATGCGGATATTCGCATCGCAACACTTGCCGAAACCGAGCATCTGAGCGTTTCAAGGTTTAATTTCCTCTTTAAACAGCAGATGGGCATACCGCCGACGAAATATATTCTTTCCCTGCGCATGTCGTCTGCGCGTGAGCTTTTGACAACGACAGACCTGCCCGTAAAGCAGATCGGCATTATGTGCGGATATGACGATCCTCAATTTTTCAGTAAGACGTTTAAGTCGTTTTTCGGGGTAAGTCCCCAGGAATACAGAAAAGGCTTCGCTACGTAATAGCGAAGCCTTTTTTGAAGCTGTTGCTGAAAAACAGTAAGTTTTGTACATGTCTATTTCGGAGCCTTTATTTCTCCCGTAAAGGCATCTACCGTTACAATATCAACAGTTGAATAGTGATGCCCTTCAACAAGCCACTGTAACGCGACAGTATAGCTTGAACCAATACTGCTCATAGCAAACAGTGCGAAACGGAAACCCGTTCCCTCATCTATGTCGCCTGATTTTATGCCCCAATATTCAGATGCTATTTCTACAGCCTCTTTTTCACTGATAACAGCATACCAGGGTGCATCAAATGCTGTAAATTCAGCCAAACCGATGCCATTCAAGGAGCTTAAATACTCATAGTATTCATCTTCTGTCACGGACTTCTCGCCAATGTAGTACTCACGATTATAATTTTCGTCGTAAACGATTTTATATAAATCGATCAATTTGATCTCCGCTCCGTCAAATTCAATTCTTGAGGCGCCGCTGTCAAATATTCCTACGTACGGTTCTTCAGGACAAAGATTGGGGCCGTTCCAATAAAACGAGCCGTCGATTTTGAGATTGTTGAAGGACTCGAACTCAAAAGCAAAGCTGTACACCTTGCCGTCATTATAATGTAATATTATGCAATCGTTTGAATATGCCTTGATAATATATTCATTGACACCATCGCCGTCCAGATCCAAAACGGCTTTGCCGCGAACAATTATCTCATCGATTCGTGCGTTGGTGCTTGGGAAACGGCATTCTTTGAGCTTTATCTCGCCTAATTGTTCATCAATAACGCATATTTTATCATTTATAACATCGTCAAACATTTTCGATGCAATTTCATTATAGTCAGGTTGATCGGCAGGTAACCCCGCTTGTGTGTCAGACTCTGCTTGTCCACGGCTGCACGAAACCGCAAGCAAAGTGACCAGACAGAGAAAAATTGCAACTATTTTTTTCATATGTAAATCCCCCATAATATTATCTACAGGTTAATTATAACACGCCGAAAAAGCACTGTCAAGAATGTAGTGAAAATTTAAAATTTTTACTAAGATTTTGAAAATCGTATTGACAAAGGGGCTTTTTTAATGTATAATATCATTTGTTGCGGAGAATGCCGAAGGAAGAATTTATCCGAAACGCGCACCGCCTCGGAGACCTCACTCCGTGTAAAAATCAAAGGACTTTCAATTTTCATATGCGGGTATGGCGGAATTGCGACGGTGCGAAGCACCTCGGCAAGCAAGGCGTAGCCTTGCGGTTGCAGACTGCTCTGGATTCAGGTTCAGGTGAAAGCAATTTTATTCCGTGCTCTGCATAAAAATCAATTTAATACGCGGGTATGGCGGAATTGGCAGACGCGCTAGATTCAGGTTCTAGTGAGGTTACCTTCGTGCAGGTTCAAGTCCTGTTACCCGCACCAAAAATTATAGGGTAGGCATTTGCCTACCCTATATTTTTTAGTCCGAATATAATTGACGCAGAACCTCTCCGTTTCGCAGAAACGGATTCATTTGCGCAAAATTAACATCAGCCTTAGATTAGCCTTGGCGCAAATGTAAGGTTCTAAGTCCTGTTACCCGCACCAAAAAAGTCGTATCATTTTGATACGACTTTTTTTATCCATTACGGAGTAATGGTATATCATCACCGCACGAAGTGTGGTGGATATCATCAAAAAGAGCGAGAAAATCGCTCTTTTTGCATATCATCACGCTTTAGCGTGTATTAAACTCCGTAATGATGATATACAATGCTCCGCATTGATGATATTCAGCCACTTCGTGTCTGATGATATACACTTTCTTCGAAAGTGATTGGTTTTGCAAGCCTTTTTGGTTTTTAGCCGTAAAACATAAATCGTTCACTTTATACCCCTTTCGTTCAATTTATCTAATTGTATCAAAATTTTAGATTACTCACAAAACTTAAGAGGAGAGGCTGACGCCTCTCCTATATTTTTAGCACAATTCATCTCTGACACTTTCTTTTTCACTGAAAAGGATTTATTCCGGCTTTGCGTAAATCTATTGATTTTTTTCATATCGCGTGCTATAATATCTATAATGTTTAATTATTTTAATGTTTGGCTTAAGATCGGGGGGCAACATGAACGTAATATGGTCGAACTTCGTTCAAGGCATAAATACTCTTTATTCGAGCCGTAAGCTGCGCTTTCACGATTTTTTTGCCGATCAATATAAGAGCTTTTTCAAGCTTGACGGTGATAAGCCGCTGAAGATACTCGAGATAGGATGCGGCCCGGGTGCGCTTGCGGGTGCGCTTCATCGCTGGTATCCCAATGCGGAGATAACCGCTATTGACCGAGATTCCGAATTTATCAGATTTGCCTCCGAAAATGAGCAGGGTATCAGATTTATGGAGGGGGATGCTACCGCTCTTCCCTTTGGCGACAACACCTTTGACGTTACTATCTCAAACACGGTAAGCGAGCATATTGAGCCCTCAAAATTCTACGGCGAGCAGATGAGGATCTTAAAAAGTGGCGGCGTTTGTATCAATCTTTCTTCAAGAAAAGGGATCTGCAGGACTCCCGATTGCCTGCTTGAAAGCGAGCTTGAAAAGAATTTCTGGAGCGAGATGAGCCAATACGACGACACCTTTGAGAAATATTCGGTATGCAAATATCCGATGAGTGAATCCGAGCTTTTCAGAGAGATGAATTTCCGCGGATTTGAATCGGTTACTACCGCTTATGCGACTGTTGATCTTACACCCGATGACCCGAAATTCCCCCGAGATATGGCGCGCGAGATGATAAACTCGCTTCGCTTTGATTCCCTTGATTCATTGAAATCGGTGAAGCTTTCGATGCCTGAGCGCGTTTCGGACGAGCTTATTGACGAGATCGAAAAAGCGGTAAATCTTAGATACGATGCAAGGATCCGCGATCTTGAACGCGGAGTCAAGCACTGGGAGACAAATCTTTCTATTATTATGATGGTCAGAGGCGTTAAGCCTTAAAAATATCGGTTGCCCTTTCTATTCTATAGGAAACGTGAGGTGATTTCCATGATAAAAAAACGCAGGATCTCATTATCCACAACACAAATAATTCTTTTGAGCTTTTTGGTGACGATACTTTTCGGAAGCCTTTTGCTCGCTCTTCCGCAGAGCTCCGCAGACGGAAAGCCTATTCCATACATTGACGCGCTTTTCACCGCTACGACCGCCACCTGCGTAACAGGTCTTGTAACCGTTCCGACTGCTACGACATGGAGCGCTTTCGGGCAAGCTGTTATTTTGATTTTAATACAGATAGGCGGACTTGGCGTTATTACGATCATGTCGGGATTTATGCTTATGCTTCACAAGAAGATGGGCATTTCAGACAGATTGCTTATTCAGGACGCCTTTAATCTCAACACCTTATCGGGACTTGCAAAATTCGTGAAAAGCGTTTTGCTTGGGACACTTATTGTTGAGTCTCTCGGCGCGGCCTGCTACATGCTCGTTTTTGTTCCCGAATTTGGGCCTCGTGGAATCTGGATCTCGATCTTTAACTCGGTTTCAGCGTTCTGCAACGCAGGTATTGACGTGATAGGTGAAAAGAGCTTATGCAATTACGCGACAAATCCCCTTATCAACGTTATTACTTCACTTCTCATTATTATAGGCGGTATCGGTTACATCGTTTGGTGGGATCTTTTGAGGATCATAAAAAGCCGCACGGCGCAAAACAGAAGAATTTTTAAGCATTTGACCTTACACACCAAAATCGCCATAGTTTCAACACTTATTTTGGTTTTTGGCGGTGCGATGCTCTTCTTCATCTGCGAATACGCCAACCCAAGCACCATAGCCGATATGTCACTCTTTGACAAGATACAGGTCTCGCTCTTCCAATCCGTAACAACGAGAACTGCAGGATTTGCATCTGTTCCTCAGGAAAATCTTACGAATGCGTCGTCTATTATATCTCTCATTCTGATGTTTATAGGCGGATCTCCCGTGGGTACTGCGGGCGGTGTCAAGACAGTTACCGTTATCGCTCTCCTCTGCTCCGCTTTCGCTACGATAAGAAATAAGGATCGAGCAACCATTTTCCACCGCACGGTATCGATGGCCTCTATACGCAAGGCGGTAGCTGTTGTCACTATGTTCTCTGCCGTTATGCTGACATCGGTCATTCTTCTATCCATGACCACGGATGCCTCCGTAATTGACGTGGTATACGAGTCGGTCAGCGCGACAGCGACAGTCGGACTTTCAAGAAATCTGACCTCGAGCCTTGACATCTATGGAAAGCTCGTCATCATTGCAACTATGTATTTTGGTCGTATCGGCCCTATTTCGCTTGCGGTTGCGCTTGGAAACAAGAGCGAAAATCAGAATATAATTTCAGATCCCGTTGAAGAAATCAGCATAGGTTAAAGGAGATTTTAAATATGAAAAAGAATTCAACATTCGCTATATTTGGTCTTGGAAGATACGGAATGGCAGTTGCCAAGGAGCTTGTGGAGCACGGAATGGAGGTCATTGCCGTTGACGAGGATCAGGACACGGTAAATTCCGCCGCCTCTTTCCTCCCGATATGCAAGTGCGCCGACGTCACCGATGCGGAGGTCATTTCCCGACTCGGAATTGCGGAAATTGATACCGTTATTATCTGCATGGCGGGAAATCTTGAGGCAAGCGTTTTGGCGGTCACTCTTTGCAAGGATGCGGGCGTAAAGAACGTGATTGCAAAGTGCGCAAACGAGATGCACCAGAAGATATTGCTCAGAGTCGGCGCGGATCAGGTGGTTTTCCCCGAAAACGAATCGGGTACGCGTCTTGCAAAGAATCTTTTGAGCTCCGGATTTATCGACATGATCTCGCTCTCAAAGGACGTTTCCATGGTTGAAATTGACGTGAAGGACGAGTGGATCGGCAAAAATCTTATTGAGTTGAATCTTCGCAAGAAATACGGAATGAACATCGTTGCAATAAAGCGCGGTGAAAGCGTCAGCGTTAACATAAACCCCGAGCAGATCCTTGAAAACGGAAACACCTTGATCGTTATTGCGAACACTGCGCAGCTTGCAAAGCTTAAATAAAAGGAGGCTTAATGCCTCCTTTTGTTTATATTATTCTGAATTTCGGGTCATCGCGGAAGCCCGTCTCTGCCCATATTTGTATTTGGTAGCTTGAATCGATGACCTTATCAAGCTTACGCTCGACTATATAGTCGCCGCTCCATTCGTTTACGATCTCGTAGTAGGATGCTCCGTCAAATGCAAGGATCTTATATTTTCCCTGATAATTCATATTGAATGAAACTGTATCAAACGGATATATTCCTCCAAAGCTTACCGTTGCGGTATGTCCGTCCTCCGAATAGCTTATTTTCGAGGTCTTCATTGCGGCGAGATTTTCTCTCTTTGCAAGCGCGGCAAGTCTTGCCTCCTCTTCGCCGTCCTCATCGTACAAGTGGAGCGCGAGAACGCGGAGAGTTATAGGCGCGACTATGGCGTTAAGAGTCAAACGCAGTCTCTTATACTTACCTTTCTTGAATCTTTCAGCACGAAGATATCCGACAGAGGTGCAATCAAGGAGCAGCTCCGGCTTATCTCCGTCAAGAGACTCAAGCTTAAAGGACGTAATTCTCTCGCCAAGCTCTACCTTTTCGCCAAGCTTCAAAACATTTATCTCGGGAGTGTCATCCGAAAGCTCGATCTCGATCACCGCCTGATCCTTACCCTCTGCGCTTGCCCAAAAGAGCTCGTCATCAGAAAAGCTTGCCTTATCTATTCCGGTTTTGCCGTTCCATTCGCTGTCTGCGCTGACTGCGGCGTTGTCAAGATAATTTATAGCGAGCATTTTATTGATCCTCTTATTGGAATCAATAGCATTAAGGACATCGCGGCGAGGCAGATTTCCCGTTGTGTCGGGTGGGAAATTGAGCAGCATCATTGCGTTCTGACCAACAGAGCGGAACCAGATCTTGTCAAGCTCGCGCGGAGATTTGACCTTGTCGTCCTGATCGGCGTGGTAGAACCAGCCGGGTCTTATCGAAACATCGACCTCTGCGGGAATATAGCGCTCTCCCCCGATGATTCCCATGTTATTGCGAATACGGGTCATGTAGGTGGGGTGAAGGGTTGCAATGCTCTCTTCATCAGTAGATGCGTAATGCGTTTCGCCGGCGTATCCCGATTCGTTTCCGCACCATCTTACATCTATATACGGCGTTGCGCCGAGAGAGCCGAACATTACTGCGTCGGGCTGATTATTTCTGACTATATACGCCCAGTTACCCCAATCGTAGGGTGTTTCGCCGCTACCTGCGCCGTCCCACCAGATCTCGTCAAGATGGCCGTACTGCGTACAAAGCTCCTCAAGCTGCTTGGCATAATAAAGCGTATATTCATCTGTTCCCCAATGAGGCGAATTTCTGTCCCAGGGAGATATGTAAAGACCGATCTTTACGTTATACTCACGGCATGCATCGCAAAACTCGCGGATAACGTCACCCTTTCCGTCCTTATACGGGCTGTTTTTTATCGAATGCTCGGTATATTTTGAGGGCCAAAGGCAAAATCCGTCGTGGTGCTTGGCGGTGATCATTGCAAGCTCAAATCCTGCCGCCTTTATATCTCTGATCCATCCTCTTATATCCATTGAGGTCGGATTAAACATTTTCTCCGCCTCTGTACCGTCGCCCCATTCAAGATCGCTGAATGTATTTACACCAAAGTGAAAAAATGCCTTTTTCGCCATTTTCATATGATTAAGCTGGCGGTAATTCGGAGTTGCACCGAACGGTACTATTCCAAAATATTTTTCCATAAATTTTTCTCCTTAAAATGAAAAAATCATTTTACAAGAACAAAATATCCGCAGGACAGAGCCGACGGATATTTTTGTTTTTTCATTAAAATGCCAATTCGCCCTTTGCGAAGACCTTTTTGATATTGATATCTGCATCAAATGCGACAATATCTGCATCAGCGCCCTCGGTGAGCGTTCCCTTTTTACCGTAAACACCCATTATCCTTGCAGGAACCTCGGTGATCATTCTGACCGCCTCAACAAGCGGGATGTCCGCCTCTGTAGTTGCAACGCGCACAAGTCTGTCCGCTGTCGCAATACTTCCCGCAAATGCGCTTCTGTCAACAAGCTTGCAAACTCCGTCCTCTATAATGAACTCGGTCGCCTGCATAAAGCCGTGAGTCTCCTTTGTACCTGCAAGGTGGAGGCTATCGGTGATGAGCGCGATCTTATCGGGTCCTTTGATCTTATAGATGAGCTTGATAAGCTCGGGAGGAAGATGCTTTCCGTCGCAGATGATCTCGACGTACATATCATCCTCAAGGAACGCGGTCTCTATAACTCCGAGACGGCGGAATCCGTGGTCTCTCGTTATTGTAGAGGTGCACGAGAAAAGGTGTGTTACAAGGTTACAGCCCTCTGCCATTGCGCGCTTCATATCGGCGTAAATAGCGTTGGTATGTCCCGCCGCGGCTACTACTCCGTGAGCCTTCAGCGCCTTTGCGAGCTTTTCGCCCTCATCGTTCTCGGGCGCATAGCTCCATCTTGCGACGGTATCGCCGTAAGCATTGAGCACAGGGGCATAGTCTGCCTCTATCGGAGCGGTTATAAAGTCCGCGCACTGTGCGCCTGCCTGCTCACGCGAAAGATACGGGCCCTCAAGGTGAGATCCCAAGATGGTTCCCTTTACGCGATCGTCCTCCATTGCCTTAAGTCGGAGGCCAAGCGGTCTTAGGAAGACAAGCA
>JAZUBI010000164.1:0-1248 GCA_045638385.1 Eubacteriales bacterium | reverse complement strand
AGGCAATAATATAGATGTTTACCCAATCATGTGATTTCACCGTTAGTGTCATCCTGAACAGAGTGAAGGATCTCGCGAACGTCTCTTGCAAAGTCCCAGCGCGGGATCCTTCACGATGTTCAGGATGACAGAGACCTTTGGGAAAACTGCTATATCATCTCCTAAATTTAACTTTATTGAATCTCTAATTGCTAAGGCAACTCCTTTGAGGAAATAAATCTCCTGTCGTCGCAACCGATGCTTTCATATCGCATCGGCGCTCAATAAAGAAAATTCAAGCACTTTCTCTATTTTCACTCGTTGAGATTTGCATTTTCGCTCGGCTTAACTCCGTTTTCTTCCTTTTCGCTCGCTGAAAAAAATTAAGCAAGCTTAATTTTTTGCTCGCTCATGCGTCAGTTGCACTAAATTTAATCTGCTTCGCAACTTTTAATTAGGCTGCACCTCGGAAAATCGCAAATAAAATTTGCATTTTCGCTCGGTTTGCACTAATTTTGCACGAACTTAGAAAAGTAGAGTTTATGAAGTTGCATCTCTCAGGTTATCGGCTATCGAAATGGGCTCCTATGGAGGCCACGGCACAGTATCCTCAGTGGTGTGATGCTATCGATGATAAACAGTCGGTATCACAGAGTTCTTTGCTTTTTTTATTATTGAGTATTGTCCCTTTGCTAGCGCCGTTGTCGCTGTAAGGGATATTTTTTTATAATTCACCTTGAAAAGTGAGATTATGGAGATAAGGAGTTAGATGGAGATAAATGGAGTTAAATGCCGATAGTTTTTTTCACGCAAACTAGCAATTGGCCTTTATCTCCCCAACAGCGAAAGCGATATCTCCCTTTAACTACATTAACGACAAAGAAATTATTAACATATATAATATAAAGGTATAACATGAAAGCGACATTAGTATTGGACAATGGAATGCGCTTCGAAGGTACTGCTTTCGGCTGCGAGAAGCCTGCAGTGGGCGAAGTGGTGTTCTGCACGGCAATGACTGGCTATCCCGAGAGTTTGACGGATGCCGCGTATGCTGGTCAGCTCGTGGTGCTGACCTATCCGTTGGTGGGCAACTATGGTGTGCCCTCACACGAAGTGAAGGAACTAGGCTTGGAGAAATTCTTCGAGAGCAACAAGATACAGGTGAGCGGACTCATCGTGACCGACTATAGCGAGGAGTACAGCCACTGGAACGCTGCCGAGACCCTCGACGCTTGGATGAAGCGCGAAGGTGTGCCCGGCATCACT
>JAZUBI010000163.1:0-3528 GCA_045638385.1 Eubacteriales bacterium | reverse complement strand
GAACGTTGACATTACAACGCTTGGTGAGGACGTGCTTGATAACGCCTCCTACTTCGGTCGTATCTTTGCTCGCTCCGGCGGACTTTCGGATGCGGTTGCACAAGGACTCAAGGAGCAGGATATTGACTTTGCTCTGAAGGCTGTTCCCTGCGATGGAATCGAGGCTTGCCGTATGGCTCTCCTTAAGCTGAACAAGGGAATCCTTGACGGCAACTTTATCGAGGGTATGGCTTGTATCGGCGGATGCATCGGCGGTGCGGGTTGTCTAACCCACGGAGAAAAGAACAAGGCAGAGGTGGATAAATACGGTCGCGAGGCGCTTGAAAAGACTATCGGCGATGCCGTTTCCATACTCAAATAAATATAAAAAAGCCTTTAATCAAGAAATATTCTAATTAGCAAACATCATTTCTTTTTAAGGTAGAAAACTTCCATACAAAAGGGTTTGCTGCAGAATGGCGGCAAACCCTTATTTTGCTTAACTAACGCTGAATAGCGATATAAATACAGAGGTGGTATAAGAACATGAGAAAAACAAAAATCGTATGCACACTCGGTCCCGCAAGCGAAACAAAGGATATTGTTAAGGGACTGTGCTTGGCAGGAATGAACGTGGCAAGACTGAACTTCTCTCACAATACACACGCAGATCATCAAAGAAGACTTGATCTCGTAAAAGAGGTGCGTGAGGAGCTTTCTCTTCCGATCGCCGTAATGCTTGATACCAAGGGGCCCGAATACCGTATTAAGACATTTGAAGGCGGCAAGATTCTTCTTAACGACGGTGAACGATTTACCTTTACCACCGAAGATATCGTTGGAAACAGAGAGCGTGTTTCCGTCAGTTACGCAAAGCTTCCGGAGGAGCTCTCAGTCGGCGACACAATTCTTCTCAACAACGGACTCTTATCCTTCTTGGTTGATAAGATCGACGGCAAGAACATTGAGTGCAAGGTCGTTTGCGGTGGAGAGCTTTCCGACCGCAAAAGTATGAGCTTCCCCGGCAAGGTGATGAAGCAACCCTATCTCTCAGAGCAGGATAAAAAAGATATTCTCTGGGGCGTAGAAAACGGCGTGGACTATATTGCCTGCTCCTTCGTCTCATGCAAGCAGGATCTCATCGACGTTCGCAATTATATGCATGAGATCAACGCTGAAGGCATCGAGCTGATTGCGAAGATTGAAAACCAGTCTGGAGTGGACAATATCGAGGAAATCTGCGAATGCTGCGACGGCATTATGGTTGCAAGAGGCGATATGGGTGTGGAAATTCCCTTTGAGTACCTTCCCTCTATCCAAAAGAAACTGATTACAAAATGCCGTATGCTCGGTAAGCGCGTCATCACAGCAACCGAAATGCTTGAATCCATGATCAACAATTCCCGTCCCACAAGAGCCGAGATCTCTGATATTGCAAATGCTGTTTACGACGGCACAAGTGCTATTATGCTTTCCGGCGAAACGGCTGCAGGTAAGTATCCGATTCAGGCGGTCGCAACAATGGCAAAGATTGCAGAAACGACCGAAGCAAGCATCAATTATAAGAAGCGTTTTCATAATGCGGATTTCCAAATCCGAAATATGACCGACGCAGTTTCTCACTCTACCTGCGGAATGGCGATCGACATTGATGCCAAGGCTATCGTTGCCTGCTCACTATCGGGAATGACTGCAAGAATGGTTTCCCGCTTTCGTTCCCCTGTACCGATCATCGGACTGACAACAAACGAAAACACTTGGAGAAAGCTTGCTCTTTCTTGGGGCGTAATTCCTGCCATGTGTGAGAAGTTCACCTCTACCGACGTGCTCTTCTACACTGCAAAGAAGATTGCTTCCAAGGAGTTGGGACTCACCGCTAAAGACCGTATCGTTATAACGGGCGGAGATACCACAGGTCATTCAGGCACCACCAATCTGATCAAGATTGACGAGATTTGATCTATAATTACATTGCCTTTATTTAGTATAACCTCAAGTTGAGAAAGCGGTGAGCGTGAGCCCACCGCTTATGTTATTCGTTATCTTTTAAGACTTTTGCTTGTTTATCTTTTTTTCGCACTATTATGCCGATTATAATCGTAGCGATTACCATAGCTATCATTTCACCAATAGCTGCCCACACAAACCAAGGTGCTTGATTTGGACTTGGCTCGCCGGGAAAGAAGTAACCGAGTATCATAATCACAAATAAAAGTCCAAAAGCAAGTGAGGTTAATATAAGCAATATATTCAGTTTCTTATTCAAACTCATATTTGTTCCTCCGTAGTGAATAGGCGGCAAGCGGTGCTTACCGCCTATCTCGGTTTTGTTTATTTCTTTTTGAAGATGGCAAGAAACTCAGCCCAAGTTTTCTTCTTGATAACAAACCAGAAGAGAGCAAATCCGCCTACACCGACTACTACGACAGAACCGACCACGATTCCTACGATAGCACCTGCGCCAAGTCCGTCCTTATCATCGGTAGGATCATCGGGAGTGTTATTCGGGTTGTCGGGTGTATTATTAGGATTATCGGGGTTGTCGGGGGTGTCGGGATCGTGTGCAGGCATTGCGTAGTCACAGATATCACACTTGTTGTCACCGTTATCATCGGTATGAGCTGCCTTGTTTGCCTTATCTCCGCAAACACACTCGTTCCAATGCTCGTTTGCATCGTTTTTCCACTCAGAGCCGTGGCAGTGAGCTACGGTGTTGCCGTATGCGGTGTTACAGGTAGCACATACTGCCTTTTCGGTACAAGTAGCAGTACCGCCACTATGAGCCGCCTTTTCAAGCTGCTGTCCTGCACATCTCGTGCATTCTTTAAAGTGGTATTCTCCATCGGATGACCAAGTGTTCTTTGCTTCGTGGTTAAGCGCATTGAGGATTCCCCAAGTTTCAAGGTTTGCTATTTCGGTATTACCTTGTGCATCCTCATAGTTCTTTCCGCATTCACAATGGTAATATGCGCTCTTGCCTGCGGTAGTGCAATCCGGCTCATCTTCGGGAACGAGTGTAGGATTACATACGTGAGGAACGGTATCAACCTCAAATTCAACTGTAATGGTTGCATGAGCTGCTACATCGTTAAATGTGTAGGTAGCTACTGCGCCAACGCTTGATCCGTTAACCTTAACGTCCTTGATGTGATAACCGCTGCTTGCAGTAATAGTGAAGGTTTTATCCTCGCCCTCTGCTACGGCAACCTCGCCCGAAGGAGAAATCGTGCCGTTTGCGCCTGCGGTTGCGGTGATGGTGTAATTGGTTACAGGGATGTTCTCCCAAATTGCATAAAACGTCACATTAGTGGTCACATCATATTCATTGCCAACGGCGTATTGCTGACCGGATGCGCTTCCTTCAGCCCAACACTTAAACTGCTTGCCTGTCGGTGCGGTAAAGCCGCATTCGGGGAGAACATATCCACCAAGTTGCTCGGTTTCGTCAAGCATAGATCCCGAACCGCCGTTTGCATTAAAGGACACGGTATAGGTCAAATCTTCCCAAACTGCGTAGATATAAGTTTCTTCTGTGATAGTAATTACTTC
>JAZUBI010000162.1:0-2767 GCA_045638385.1 Eubacteriales bacterium | reverse complement strand
TTATAAACCGCTTTCCATTTGAACACATAGTATCCAAAGATACCGACGATGGGCATAATCAAGCTATTATACATTAAGTTATCGCCCGCTGTCCAACCAAATCCAAGGAAGATCAAAAATATGATGGCAGCATAAGCAATTGAATAGAATTGTCTATTCATGCGTTTCATCATTTTTTTGAAAGGCTTTGCATTGCCGGTGTCAGCGGCAGGTTTATTTTCAATCGTTGATAGCGGCTCTCCCTCTTTCAAGCTCTCAAGCTCTGCTTGACACTCGGAACATTCAGCCAAGTGAGACTTTACATACTGTGCAGTTTCGGGACTAACCATATCTTCCACATAAAGCGGCAGGAGATCTCTGACTACACTACATTCTGTTTTCACCGTTCTTTTCCTCCAATCTTTCTTTAATCATTTTACGCGCTCGATGATAGGTGACACAAGCCCAATTTTCAGTCTTGCCGAAGATCTGAGCTATCTGTTTGAACGAAAGCTCTGCATACACGCGCCACATAAACACTTCCTTGTACGGCTCACTCACATCGTGCAATATCTTTTGTATTCGCTCGATCTCATCGCGCCGGGCGTACTCCTCTGCCACGCTCGGAGCGAGATCGGGAATCTCTTGCAGTTCCGCTTCGTCAACGTGTTCTGTACGGTTGCTTTTCTTTATGTAAGAATAGTAGCAATTCTTAGCTATTTGGCAAAGCCAAACACGCACATCGCAATCTCCACGAAAGCTGTTGATCGACTTCATAGCTTTGAAGAAGGTATCACTTGTTATTTCTTCGGCTATGTGCTCGTTACCCGAAAGCCGAAGAATATACAAGTAAACATCATTGAAATATGTGTTATATAACTGCTCGTAATCTGTCACCTTATCACCTCCTTCACTTATAAGACTCCGAAGAAAAGAAAATCTTACAAACTTTTTCTTAAAATCAAAAAAATTATAGCACAACGCCCTCGCTCAACAGAACGAGGGCTGTTTTCAATTTGCTTCTTTTTTCTTTAATTCCTCAAACTGCTTTTGTCTTGCAAAGGTCAGATGAAGTGCTTCTGCAAGCTCGTCGAAGGAGTGTATTCCATCAACAATTCCGTAAACTGATTTGCCGAGCTGATGAAGCTGCAGCGTCCAATCGAACGTCTTGCTGCCGGAGCGTGAGACCTGCATACAGTGATACATTAAAAGGATGTCAAACTCATCATTCCTTGCCTTATCAAGAATGGTGTTCAGTCCTTCCCTGTTTGTGTCGATCTTATGGTTGGCGTCCCATATAACCGATTCCAGAATCCATTCGTCGTGCTTGGCTACCTCTTCAAGAAGCTCGTTTGTTCTGAAGCGGATATCCACCGGTCTGATCTTATGCGTATCCAACACAGTGAAGTAAACGCAAATGCGCTTTTTATCCGTTGTTGCGATAATATCTGTATTGTGTTTTTCGTAGCCGAATTTCAAATTGTTTTCCATATTAGTCAACGTCCATCACCGTGCCGATGAAGAAAGGTATATTTGTTTCGCAGTCAATAAGCATATACACAAAGGGTCTGTCAAGATGAACCTGCTTGATTTCGGTAGGATCTGCGGAGGTCGCTCCGTTCATCTGAATCGCAGTGACTGCTCCTGCCTTAGTTCCCTTCTCTCCGACCTGAATGTAGGTTTTATGAAGCACCTTGCCAATGTAGATCGGTCCCTCGCTCCACTCACCTATACCGCCAAACTCAGCGTGCTCGTTATCAAATGCTTTAGGCATTCCCATCGCTTCAAGGATCTCATTCATTTCCACCTTATACTCGTTTTCAAACTTGGGAATTGCCGTTTGAACCGTTCTGCTCTCGGCGTTCGCAAGCATATCTGCGAGGGATGCGCCTTCAAGAGAGTTGATATACTCGGACACTGTGACACCCTCGTTAGGAAGAAGCGCAACAAATGCGTATTTTCTCTCCTTATAATACTTGATAAAACCGGTGGCGTTCTCGTCTTCGAGATACTTGCCTTCGGTGGAATACATCAGCTCCACATCCTGCTTCGTGCCATCTTCTTTGGTAAAGGTTTTGTCACGTACTTGATCCTTTTCGTAGATCTCCGTCCACTCTGCTTCAAAGGCAAGCGCATTGATCAGATACATCAAGGCTTCCTTGGGGATTTCATCGATGATCTTGGGGATCATATTGTCGGTTTCGTTCTTTACCCAGTTGTTGATGTCCTTGAGTGTTTGCTTGTCGAAGGGTGATTTATAGATTTCCGCGCCGTAATAGTCTGCGTTGGTCTGCAAAAAGCTCTGGTTGACCGTGAAGCGCGAATCATCCTTGAACCAGATCGAGTTTGCCACGCTCAGCTTATACTTCTCTCCTTGCGGAAGCGAGTTGATATAGCTATACAGGTAGAGGTTCAGTTCCTCCACACTCATTCCGAGAACAGCTTCCATCTGCTCACGGGTTTCGCCCTCTGCACCGTTGGCGGTCATTGCAAGAGCGCACAAAACCGACAGAGGCGAGATCAAGGTATTCTTTCCATTCTCATTCGTCTGCTTGAAAAGACGGACAGCAAAATCGGTAACATCGGCACTGCCGTTGCTAAGATCATTCAGGGCGGTCACACTGTTCGGTGTTACGCCTTCCATCAGATCCTCCGCGTATACTGTCGTCGCGCATCCGGTAAGGTTGACTGCCATCGCACACAAAAGCACGAGGCTGATAATTATTAAACTCAGTTTTGTTTTTTTCATTGTGTTAACCTCCTTGCTCAATCAAATTTTCTTCGATGT
>JAZUBI010000161.1:0-2977 GCA_045638385.1 Eubacteriales bacterium | reverse complement strand
GGGGGGACTTGGGCGGATAGCTTGCGCAGCAAGCCCGCAACGAATCCTGCAACGCAGGTTCGTGTATTTTCCCTGGAAAATCCCCCCACGCGCATCCCCGCCTCCTCGACAAATCAAAATTTATAAAACAAAAGGAGGGCTCTCGCCCTCCTTTTGTTTTCAAAGCTCATCAAGAAAATACGCTTGTGTGTTCGCTCTTTGCCCTTTTTCGTCAATAACCTCGATGCGGAAATATCCGTCGGTATCCTTTATCTCGAACACCGCCGAATTGATATATCCCTCTGCCGCGTTTTCCGCCCTTGATCTGCGTCCGCGCGTTGAATAGCTGATCCGCTTGGCATCCGAGCACTCAATATAAACCTTTCCGCCGTCAATATAAAGCGAATATATTTCGGGTCCCGCCGTCGAGTAAAAATTACCCGAAAGAAGCCCATTTACAATATTTTCATAGGAAAGGCTGTCCGCATTCACATAAACGCTTGCCCCGAACGACTGCAAAAGGCTTCCGTTATTGTTGTGGTTATCATCGCCGCAGGATGCAAACACTCTTTTTCCGTCGCGGAGCATATCGTCAAGCACGTTGATGTCATAATCGTAAAGACCGTCTACGTTGCAAGTATGGTTCAATATCTCAACGCCCCAAAGCCCCTCGTATCCGCAGTAATTCGCGTAATTTTCAAGCGACCAGCGCGGATGGTTGTAGCAAACGAAAAATCCCTGCTCGTTTGCCTCCTTTATAAGCGCGCTTATTCCCTTGTGACCGTACACCCTCGGAACGTCATTTTCGGGTCGGTTGATATGGGGGCGTCTGTCGGGCTTTGAAAAATGATCTGCGACCGAATTGTAGCAAAAAGTATAGTCGTTATCCTGCTTTTTCGCGTAAAAATTGAGGTGACAGACCTTCATTTCAAAGTTTTTGAGCGTTGACTGCTCGGGAAATTCCTTTATGGCAAACTCCGCGCTCGTCAAGGTTATAAAATCCTCGTCGTCAAGATGCGAGTTGTTATTGAAATGCTCGTGGTCGGTGATCGCCAAAAAGCTGTAACCCTTGTCCTTGTATATCTTTTTGAGCTCCTCGGGCGAAAAATATCCGTCCGAGAGATTTGAGTGGCAGTGCATGTTGCCTTTAAAAAATCTTTTATTTTTATCAAGTAATATCTTCATTTTCGCTTCCTATTGTGCAATGCTTACTATCGGTATAACGTCGCGCGAGCGCGATGCGAGTCGGTCAAGATTTTGACATTCGACTCTTCCCTCGAAATCGATAAAATAAATATCCGATCTTGTCTCGATCGGCATATTTACAACGAAGGCCCAGACCGCGCCACCCTCGGCGCAAAGTCTCTTCTTTAGATACTCCACTATGTCCGCTATCCTCTCTCCCCATTTTTCATCCGACCGATCGATCTGTATGCAGGTTGAAAAAGACGGACGGGTACAGAACGAGTATTTCTTGTAGCCGTACATAGCGAGCGTTTCGGTGTCCTCGGAGCTGTCATTAAGGCAGAATCCCATTCGCTCAAGAGAATTTCTGTCAATGCCGTATTTTTTAATTCCCTTTTCAAGCCATTCGGTATCTCTTTTTTTGAATTTCGGACTTCGGCAGGACTGTGTATCGAGATAAACGCTGTATATCGCCAGCCTCTCAAGCTCTTCATCTGCTGTTCCGAGAGCCTCTGCCATATCAAAAATAACACGTCCGCAGGAGGATGCCGACACAACGAGCGTAACCTCGCCCTCGGGCTCGGGGAGCGTTGTGTGGTGATCCACCGACGCTATCACGCATTTGTCATAAAAGCTCTTGTGATGATCGACGAGCAGTAAAAGGTCGTTATCCTCAAATTCTCCAAGCTCAATGCCGCCGAGAATACCGAGCAAGCCCATATCTCTTGCGGTTACGTTGTCGGGACGGGTACAAAAGCGCACCGAAGACATAATATTAAATTTTTCAAGAAATTTTTTCATCATGACCGCGGAAATTATACTGTCCGCGTCAGGAAGATCGTGCCCCGTTACGGCTATCCGCTTGCCGCTTTTGCAAGCGCGGGCGCAAGCCGAGACAAGCTCCTCCGCCTTTGTTCTTATATCCTGATCCGTCATATTAGCCTCTCATTTTTTTATCATTTTTATTATACTACCTTTATCGACTTTTGTCAACGAGATTCAATCGGTAACTATTGACAGCGCGCAAAAAATGTTATATAATTGCATAAAGATCCAATGAAAAGAGGCTTTTATGACAAAAATAATGTTCGTCTGCCACGGCAATATCTGCCGTAGCCCCATGGCAGAATTTATTTTCAAAAAAATGATCAAGGAAAAAGGACTTTCGGACAGATTTTTCGTCTCCTCCTCTGCTACAAGCCGCGAGGAGATCATCGGGAACGTCGGAAATCCCGTCTATCCCCCTGCCCGCGCCGAGCTTCTCAAGCACGGCATCGATCCTATAGATAAGCGCGCCGTTCAGCTTACGCGCGAGGACTATGAAAAATACGATCTCTTCATCGCGATGGACTCGATGAATGTCCGCAATATGATGAAAATAATAGGAAGCGATCCCCAAAACAAGGTCAGAAAGCTTATGGACTACACGTCGCGCGGCGGAGACGTTGCCGATCCGTGGTTTACCGGAAACTTTGAAATAACCTACCGCGACGTAACCGACGGCTGCGAAGGACTTTTAAAATCACTTACCCAATAAATTAAATTTTGATTTGTCGGAGGCGTTCGCCACGGTAAGAGCGAAGCAGTTTAAAAGTTTTTCCGTCGCTTTTTTCAAAAAGCGACCGCACATCCAACGCGCGGAGCGTTGGTCGCGCCTCGCAAGGCGCGAAATCTCTCCTACGGCATTTTCTTTTTGCTAAGCTTTTTCTTTTGGGCCTCTTGCATCAAAAGAAAAAGCGGACAAACAATTAAGATAGCCTTTGTGTAGAAAGGGAAAACCCCCACTTGTGTGTTTTCCCTCTTTCGGCTACGC
>JAZUBI010000160.1:0-7119 GCA_045638385.1 Eubacteriales bacterium | reverse complement strand
AGTGTTCTACTCATCCACCACTGCGTGGTCCCCCTTCCCTCACAAGGGAAGGCTAACGCAAAGCGCGCCGTGAGGGAAATTTGTAGCCGTGAAATACAAATTAAACAGTTCGCCAAATCAAAATTTTAAACACCATTTTTTAACCACAATTATAAAACAGGAGGATCTCTTCATATGGTACAAGGCAGGACAAGCACGGCTCTGCTTGAAGAGAGAATAGGATACAAATTCAAGGACAGCGGACTTTTGACAAGGGCATTGACGCATTCGTCTTATTCAAACGAATCGGGCATGCGCAATCATCATCTTTTCTGCAACGAGAGGCTTGAGTTCTTGGGCGACAGCGTTTTGTCGATAATTACCAGTAATTATCTTTTCAAAAATTTCGCTGACTGCCCCGAGGGCGAGCTTACGAGAATGCGCGCAGAGGTCGTTTGTGAAAGAGCGCTTTCGGGATATGCCGATGTTATCGGTCTTGGCGGATACCTGCTTTTGGGTGTCGGTGAGGAGAAGAACAACGGCAGACAGAGAAAATCGATCTTGGCAGACGCTTTTGAGGCGCTTTTGGCGGCGATATATCTTGACGCGGGCGAGGACGGTATGGCAACCGTTGAGGGCTTTCTTTTGCCGTTTATCGTATCCGAGATCGAGCTCGTTCGCAAAAAGGGAAGCTTTAACGGCGACCCGAAGACATTGCTTCAGCAATTCGTTCAGCAGGCTGAGGGTGATTTCCTTGAATACGCCGTTGTCGGCGAGAGCGGGCCCGATCACATGAAGACGTTTAGAGTTGAGGCAAGACTTAACTCGAACGTCATAGGCAGAGGAGAGGGAAGGTCAAAGCGCGAGGCAGAGCAGAATGCCGCGCGTGAGGCGCTTAAGCTCTTCAGCGTTGAATAACATGAAAAGCAGGCTGCACAGAAATATACCGATCTTTATTCCGCATATGGGCTGTCCGAATCAGTGCGTTTTTTGCAATCAGCGCTCGATCTCGGGAAAAGAGAAATTTTGCAGAGAGTCGGTAAAGGATGAGATCGAGGCGGCGCTTGCCACGATCCCACGCGACGCGGAGGTCGAGATCGCCTATTTCGGAGGCTCGTTTACCGGAATTGACCGCGAGCTTATGATCTATCTTTTGGATCTTGCCGCATCCTACGTTGAAAATAGGCGTGAGGGATGCGCTAAGGTGTGTGGAATCAGAATGTCCACAAGACCCGATTATATAAATTGCGAGATAATGGAGATCCTTTCGCGCTATCCTGTAAGGACGGTGGAGCTTGGACTTCAGAGCATGTCGGACAAGGTTTTGAGTCTCTCAAAGCGCGGACACACGGCACTTGATGCCATTCGTGCCTGCGAGCTTGTAAGGGGCGCGGGATATTCGCTGATAGGTCAGATGATGATCGGACTTCCGGGCTCTACGCTTGATGACGAGCTATATACCGCAAGGGAGATCTGCGATATGGGCGCTATGGGGGCGAGGATATACCCGACCGTAGTGTTTTACGGCACGGAGCTTGCCGATATGGCAAAATGCGGAGAATATCCGATGCTCTCGGTAGACGAGGCGGTTGAGAGATCAAAGGCCGTCTACGAAATATTCGAGGAGCGCGGAGTTGAGTGCATTCGCATAGGTCTTTGCGCATCAGACAATCTCGGAGACGACAGCGTTGTTATGGGCGGCGCAAATCACCCGTCTCTCGGCGAGCTTGTGCTCGGAGAGTCGTATTTTGACAGAATGTGCCGCGATGCCGACAGGCTGACGGAGAGGGCATGCGGAGAGAACGTTATTTGCTTTCACGTCCCTCGCGGTGAGCTTTCACGCGCGATAGGGCAAAAGGGAAAAAATAAAAACAGACTTATTGAAAGATATAAGCCATACAAAATAGAGATAAAAGAAAAAGACGTACCCAAATTAGTTTCTTTTCTTGAGAAACGTTAAATAGGGAGGTATAAATTGTATCTTAAATCAATAGAAATGCAGGGATTTAAGTCCTTCCCCGACAAGACGAAGCTTGTCTTTGACGCAAGCAACGTCGACAACTCGGAGACGGGCGTTACGGTCATTGTAGGACCTAACGGAAGCGGAAAATCCAATATTGCAGATGCTATGCGGTGGGTTTTGGGTGAAATATCCTCCAAAACTCTGCGCTCAACAAAGATGGAGGACGTTATCTTCGGCGGAGCTGACAGCCGCAAGCCTATGGGCTATGCGGAGGTCTCTGTCACCTTTGATAACACGCAGGGCCCTTCTCATCTCGAATGTCCTTATGACGAGGTAACCGTCACAAGGCGTTATTTCCGCGCGGGTGAGAGTGAATATTACATAAATCGCCGTCCTGTAAGACTTAAGGATATTTACGAGCTGTTTTTGAACACCGGTATCGGACGTGACGGTTATTCGATAATCGGTCAGGGAAGAATTGCCGATATGGTGTCCAGAAAGAGCGAGGACAGACGAGACATTTTTGAGGATGCCTCCGGAATTGCGAAATTCAGACATAAAAAGAGCGAGGCAGAGAGAAAGCTCAAGGCAACCGAGGAGAATATGGTCAGAATAAACGACGTATTTACCGAGGTCTCAAGCCAGGTCGGGCCCCTTGAAAAGGAAGCCGGCAAGGCAAAGAAGGCTATCGAGCTTATGGAGGTCAAGAAAAAGGCAGACGTAAGCCTTTGGCTCTTTGATACAGAGAGATTCCGCGCGGACATCACCGCCGCGGAGGATGCTTTGCGCCATTCCGAGTTTGATCTTAAGAACGCAGAGGACTCTATGCAGTCTCTCGATGCGAGAAACGCAAAGCTCTACGAGGCGGCGCAGGGAGGTAAGCTTGCGGCAAATCAGCTTCTCAATATGATCAAGGAGCAGACGAGCGAGGCGTTTAAGCTTGACAGTGAGTTCAGAGTCAATGATACTAACATCAAGCACACCGATGAGCTTATCGAGACCGCAAAGCAGTCGCTTACGTCAAGCGAGAGAACGCTTGCGGAGGAGAAGATCAAGAGCGAGGCGCAGAGGGCAAGGATCGCAGAGCTTGAAAATGCCAAAAAGGCTAATTCTGACAAGCTTGAGGAGCTTGAGGATGCTATCTTTGACGAAAAATGCAAAATTGACAAATATAACAAGGATATAGACACTATCTTCGCTGATATAAGAGGAGCGGAGGAGGAGGCTGTTGATATCAAGGTGCGTATCTCGGTGCTTGAGAACGCAAAGGAGAGCGGAAGCGACAGAAACGCCGACGTTCTCGGTGATATCGAGAGCTACGAGGAGGAGTCTGCGCGTCTTGAACGCTCTATGTCGCTCAAGCAGAAGACTGTCTCCGAATACGAGGAATCTATCGCAGAGATAGATAAGGATATTGAAAAGACCGATGCACAGCTCACAGAGCTCAATACGGAGATCGGTGAGAAATATGAGGAGCTCAACGGCAAAAAGCTCCGTCTTGAATCGGTTGAGCAGAGAATTAAGACCATCAAGGCGATGGAGGAGCAGTTCGAGGGGTATAATAACAGTGTACGCTTCGTAATGAATGCTTACTCCGAGGGCAAGATAACCGACCGCCGCGGCGCACCCTGCGGCAAGATCTACGGGCCCTTGTCTAAGGTCATTTCGGTTGAATCTAAATTCGTGGTCGCTATTGAGACCGCGCTGGCGCACAATCTTCAGCACATAGTGGTTGAGGACGAGGAGACCGCGAAGAACGCCATGTTTGCGCTCAAAAAGGCGGAGGCAGGTAAGGCTACCTTCTTCCCGCTGACCGCGATGAGAGGTCAGAGCGAGACGCAGGAGATGAAGGAGGCGCGCGGCTATGAGGGATATATCGCTATTGCCGATGAGCTCTGCCAGTGCGATTCGAAATTTGACAACGTAATAAACTCGCTTCTCGGACGTACTCTCGTCTTTGACAACATTGACAACGCTACCGTGATGGCGAAGAAGCTGAACTACAAGGTCAAGGTCGTAACCCTTGACGGTCAGGTCATCAATGCGGGCGGTTCATTTACCGGAGGATCTGTAAAGCAGAGCGGAGGCATGCTCTCCCGTGCTGACGAGATCAAGAGGCTCACCGCAGAGGCTGAGGAGCTTCGCGACAAGGTTACAAAGCTTTCGGGCGAGGCGGCGAAGCTTAAGAACAAGATAACCGATCTTACAGACGATCGCACCGACCTTTCTGACAGAAAGGATCTTATAAACGTACTCAAGAATACCGAGCTTCAGGCGCTTGAGAAGATCACGGGTCAGTTTGAATCGAACAAGGCGCTCCTTGACAAGCTCCGCGAGGATTACAGACAGATGATCGAGGCGAGCGACAGATACGAGGAGGATATTGCAGCTCTTAAGAAGGAAGAGGAGGCGCAGAACAAGCGCATCGAGGAGTTTACCGCGGCGCGTGAGGAAAGACACGCAAGGAAGGTTGACGCAGAGGATGCCTTGAAGCTTCTTGAGGAGCAGAAAACTGCCGAGATAATCAAAGCCAGCGAGATACAGAAGGATATTGAGACTGCCAACGCCTTGCTTGAGGTCTCTATCGAGAGAATCAGAGTCTGCGGAGAGGATATGAACGCGGCGCACTCAAGAATCGAGGCATATCGCGCGCAGATCGATAATATCAATATAGCACAGGCTGAAAACAGAAAGAGATATTCCGAGGTGCAGACCGAGCTTGACAGCCTTAACGCAAAGAGAGCAGAGGTCGAGGAGGGCAACCAGGAGTTTGACAAGAAGCTTGCCGAGATCAACGCGATGATGCGCGACAAGATGGCGGAGAAGGAGATCATCTTCAGAGTTCATACCACCAACGAGTCAAAGCTTGAAAATCTGCGCGAGAAGTACGATAAGCTTGCAAGCAAGCTCTGGGATGACTACGAGCTGACACGCGCCGATGCGGTGGCTCTCAATTATCCCCCCGTTACTCCCGAAAACCGTGCTGAGATCGCTAAAACTCAGCAGGAATGCCATAACAAGCTCCGCGCAATAGGTCACGTTGACCTTGACGCTGTTAATAAGTACAACGAGGTCAAGGAAAGATACGACTACATGTCGGAGCAGATAAGTGATCTTGAAAAGTCAAAGAGCGAGCTTGAGGGTATCATCTCCAAGCTCGAAAAGGAGATGAAGACCGCATTTATCACCGCCTTTGACCAGATCAACGAGAACTTTGGAAAGACCTTCTCCGAGCTCTTTGGAGGAGGAAGCGCCGAAATATATCTGACAGATCCCGAAAACGTGCTTGAGAGCGGTATCGAGATCAAGGCGGCGCCTCCCGGAAAGATAATAAAGAACCTTATGCAGCTCTCCGGAGGAGAGCAGGCGTTTATCGGTGTCGCACTCTTCTTCGCGACCTTGAAGGTAAATCCCACGCCCTTCTGTATCCTTGACGAGATAGAGGCGGCGCTTGACGAGGTCAACGTTGAAAGACTTGCGCAGTACATAAAGAGATACACCGACGGAACGCAGTTTATTATGATCACGCACCGCCGAGGCACTATGGCGGCGGCAACGAGACTTTACGGTGTAACTATGCCCGAGCACGGTATCTCGAAGATACTCACTCTCGACGTAAAGGACATCGAGAAGAAGAAGGATGGTGAATGGAATGGCATTTTTGAATAAGCTTTTCGGAAAAAAGGATAAAAGCAACGGCGGCGACGAGGAGATAGAAAAGGTCGAGAATATCGAGCTTGACGAGGACTCGGAGGAGCTAACCGATGAGGAAATAGCCGCCGCAGAGGCGTTTGAGGCAGAGAACAGAGAGGAATTTGAAAACTCCACTCCTCTTGATTCAAACGGCGAATTTATAGACTTTGAGAGCCTTATACCCGATGACGAGGATGATGTGGAGCTTGAAGAGGAAGAGATCGAGGAAGAAGAGATCGAGGAAGACGAGGAAGTCGAAGAAGCGGAAGAGGAGAGCGACGGCGAGGAGAGAGTTTCCTTCTGGGAAAGGCTCAAGAGCGGACTTTCAAAGACCAAAAACGCGCTTTTCGGCTCTGTTCACGACCTGCTTTCAAACTTTGTAAGAGTTGACGAGGATCTTCTTGACGAGCTTGAGGAGCTGCTTATCATGTCGGACATCGGCGTTGCGGCTACCGAACAGATCATAGAGGAGCTCCGTGACAGAATAAAGGACGGCAGACTTAAGGAAAAGGATCAGGTCGTTGATACGCTCAAGGAGATACTTGGCGAGATGATCGGCGAGCATCAGCCCTTGACGCTTGAGACTACTCCATCGGTTATTCTTGTTATAGGTGTAAACGGAGCGGGTAAGACAACGTCGATCGGTAAAATTTCCAAGAGACTTCGCCTTGCCGGCAAAAAGGTCGTTGTTGCGGCGGCGGACACATTCCGCGCGGCGGCTATCGATCAGCTTGAGGTTTGGTGCCAGAGAGCGAAGGTCGATATGGTCAAGCAGCAGGAGGGAAGCGATCCCGCGGCTGTTGTATTCGATGCTATAAGCTACGCAAAGAAAAAGCAGGCGGACGTTCTTATAATCGACACTGCAGGAAGACTCCACAACAAGCAGAATCTTATGAACGAGCTTGCCAAGATAAACAGAGTTATCGACCGTGAGCTCCCCGGCGCAACAAGAGAGAATCTTCTTGTCCTTGATGCCACAACCGGTCAGAATGCCGTTATTCAGGCAAAGGAATTCAGCAAGGCGGCAAACATCACCGGTATTACACTTAATAAGCTCGACGGTAGCGCAAAGGGCGGTATCGTGATCTCGATCAAGCAGGAGCTCGGTATCCCCGTTAAGTTCATCGGTGTCGGCGAGAAGATCGACGATATGCAGGAGTTCGACGCAAAGCAGTTCATTGACGCTTTGTTTGAATAAGATTAAATTTTGATTTGTCGGTGGCGTTCGCCACGGTAAGAGCGAAGCAGTTTAAAAGTTTTTCCGTCGCTTTTTTCAAAAAGCGACCGCACATCCAACGCGCGTAGCGTTGGTCGCGCCTCGCAAGGCGCGAAATCTCCCTTTCGGCGTCTTCTTTTTTGCAAAGCTTTTTTCTTTGCGCCTCTAATGCCAAAGAAAAAAGCGTCTAACGATTTTAGATAGCCTATGTAGGATAAGGGGAAAACCCCACTTGTGTTTTTCCCCTCTTGCGGCATAGCCGCAATTC
>JAZUBI010000159.1:0-1834 GCA_045638385.1 Eubacteriales bacterium | reverse complement strand
CCTCAACGTAGGTAAAATGTCCCTTACCGTTATGATATTTACTTTACTTACTTGTTTTGGCGGTGGTTATTTTATCGGTAAGGCGTTGGGACTCAATTGGAAGCTCTCCAACCTTATCTCTGCCGGTACGGGTATTTGCGGCGGCTCTGCCATTGCCGCTATTGCCCCGACTATCGATGCAGACGATAACGATGTAGCTTATGCTATGTCTGCTACTTTTCTGTTTGATATGGCAATGATCGTATTGTTTCCCATTATGGGACAAGCGATGGGAATGACCGATCAGGCATTCGGTATTTGGGCGGGAACGGCAGTTAACGATACTTCTTCCGTTGTTGCGACCGGCTATGCCTTCTCAGAAGGCGCAGGTGATTTTGCCACAATGGTAAAGCTCACAAGAACCTTTGCGATTATTCCTACCGTTATTACCTTTGCTTTTGTGCAGCTCCGTCTTAAGCGCAAAGAAGCTCTTGCAAACAGCCAAAACGGAAGCAAACTGAAGGCAAATTTCAGCATTGCAAAGATATTCCCTTGGTTTATTCTCGGATTTCTTGCAATGTCCATTGTAGCAAGCGTGTTCCCAATTCCTGCCGCTGTTGTATCCGGTACCAAGAGTGCAAGCAAATTCCTTATGGTATGTGCATTGGCAGCCATCGGTTTGAACACATCCTTCTCAAGCATGAAGAAAGCCGGTATCCGTGCGATGATCCACGGTTTTATCATCTCGGCGTTGGTTGTTGTCGTTGCGTTGTTGGTAGAAATGGCAATGGGAATCGTATAAAGAGAAATAACACTATAAGAGAGCAATGAATTAATTATCCGATGCGAGTTACACGGTATTATAAACTACAATTTATCGAATTGCTTCACACCGATATCTAAATCGGTACAACTTGCCAAAATGGAAAGGCATCCGGAAGGATGCCTTTTCGTTTTGCCTGCAGAGCGAGATCTGTAGCATAAGACAGTCGGGTTATGAGCCCGAAGGGCGAATAAGTCGGAGGTAGAGAGCGAAGCGGTCCCTCGCAGGTGTGGACGTTAATGGTCGGCTTATTCTCCGATTCCTTGCCGTGAAGGAGCCAATCGTAGTCGCAATCAAACTCCAAAGCGATCAGCTTGGCAAGGGCAGGCTTGATGCTTTCGGGACGTGCCTTGGCGTTGCCTGTCAGCAGAAGAACGTACTGCGGTGTCACACCGATCCTCCTTGCGAATTCTGCCTTGCTGATCTGTCTCTCTTCAATAATCCGGTTTAATCTGTCAGCAAGTATCAAACGTGCAACTCCTTTTGGCTAATCACTTCTTGTTAGCCAAGCGGTAGTTGTTCACCAAAGCGGCAAGCTCTATGCGGCTGTGAACCTCCAAAGCAATATAAATATCTTTCACATAATCCTTAACGGTATGCTCGGAGATAATGAGAGTCTTTGCAATATTCTTGTTTGTATAACCCATACAGATCAGCTCCGCGACCTCGCGCTTCTTCGGGCTGAGTTTGGAAAGCGGATCGTCCGTCTTTTCTGCCGCTGCTGAAGCAGCCACCGTCTCGGTTTTCGTTTCGACCTCTGTGGTGGGAACAACGACCGCTTCTTCCATTGCTGCGGGAACGGCTTCTTCATCCGTGATCCTGCGGCGAAGCGCGAACATCAAAAACGGCTCAACCTGCGTAAACACGAACACAAGCACAGCCATAACTACGGCATAGAAGATGTACAGCGCGGTAGGTGCGCCGAGGAATATCTCGGCAATCACGGCGTGAACGAGAACCGCCGAGAAAGCAAGACCGATGATAGAGGGTGCTATGAACTTGGATGGATAGGACTTCATGATCGGCACACCG
>JAZUBI010000158.1:0-2416 GCA_045638385.1 Eubacteriales bacterium | reverse complement strand
ATAAGGTGAATCAGCATGGCAAGGTCAAGCTCGCTGTTCTGCTCGGCTTTTTCGATCAGCTCCAGATAGTCGCCGTGAACGTAGCCTTTCTTTTCGGGTACGATGACCTCATACCAATCACCTTCAGAGCCGATGACCGTTACTTCCTCGCCGGGACGGAGCTGGTCGATGATTTCAAAGTCCAAGCCTGCGCCGGTACGAAGATTCAAGCGACCGCCGTTTGTTACGACCGTTCCGATGGTCGTGATTTCTGCAGGATCAGCTACACCGTCGATTGTGATGATGAGGTTTCCGTCATTGTCGATGGTGTAATTGAACGGGATTTCAATGTCCTCCACGGTTTCATCCGTAACGGGAGTTTCGGTCTCCGTGGTGGTGTCTGTGGTGGTCTCAACGTCGGGTGCGGTCGTTACCTCGCCGCCCTCCGAAGCGAACGCCGTAATAGAAAAGCTCGCCACACAAACCATGGCGAGCATCAAGCAAAGAATCGTTTTCAGTTTAGTTCTCACTATTTTCTTCCTCCGTTTCATTGGAAATAGGGTTAGACACGGGCAGAGGGTTCTTCTTTGCCGCCAGAATCAGCTCATACAGAGCGTCGGGAGACAGACCAAACTCATGCACCATGCCGAGGATGTCGGAGTTCTCAATCTTGATAATATCCGCATCAATCTTTTTGTTTCTTGCCTGCAGAGAAGCGATCTTCTCTACGTTTTTCTCACGCTCCTCACGGAGCTTTACAACTTTGGGGTTCATAAATCCTCCTTTACGGCTGCGGCAAACGCCCAAACGACAGGAAATGCTGTTGCCAGTAGCTCGATGTGATGTCTGCATACTGGATGGGGTCGCCACAATGAATCATCATGTTGTTGCCAAGATAAATGCCGACGTGGGAAGCTCCCGTTGTATCATAAGTGCCCTCAAAGAAGATCAGATCACCGGGCTTTGCATTTGCCGGTGATACATAAGAGCAGGTATGACGGAGGCTGTCAGCACCAAGTCTGCCGAGGTTCCAACCTACGCCGCAGTTGTTGACTACCCAAGAGACAAAACCAGAGCAATCAAAGGATGTGTTCGGGTTTGAACCTCCCCAAACGTAAGGATAACCGAGATACTTTTCGGCTTCCTCCATCATAGCGGCAAACTGTGGATCAGAAAGAGCACTCGCAGGAATTTCGTATTCCTCATACTCGGTGTTGACGTAGGCATCAACGTAAAAGGAATCGGGATACAGATCGGGGCGATTGCCGAGCGTACTCATATACGTTGCATACATGGAGAGCTGTTCTTCGCTCATAATGTACACGGGTACATGAGAGAGATTGAAGTTTTCAAGCTCCACCGTACAGATATAGTAGGTGTAAGGAACTTGAACCTCGTACTCGTAGGTCTCGGTTATGGTCTCACCCGTTTCGGGATCTGTGTAGGTGGTGGTTCCTATACGGGTTTCGGTGCGGTATCGGGTCTCTGTCTCAACGGTCTCGGTAAGGATATACTGCTTGTCGAACAGCATTTGAAGTGTGCCGCCGATTTCGTCAATCGTCCACTCGCCACCGTGGAGAGCCGATATTGCCGAGAGCAGAACATAGGGGTCGTGTTCGATCTCGTCTAAATCGTAGTGATACTCGTCATAGTAGTGAGTGCTTTCGTAGGTGTCGAGGTACTCCTGCAGCTCCGCTTCCATGGCACAATACTGAGCCTCGGCATCCTTCATGTGGTCATCTTCCACGGAATAGGAAGAACCGCCAAAAGCAGAAACGCCACTCTGTACCATAACGGAGCAGGAAGATACAACGCTGAGCAGAAACGCCACGATAAGAAGAATGGCAAGAGCAATCAGAGCACCTTTCCAATGCTTTGCCAAGAAACTTGCTGACTTCTTCGTATTTTCGGCGGCTTTCTTTGCCGTTTTCGCCGTTTTCTGCGTTGCCTTTGCGGTGTTCTTTCCGGTTTTGCCTGCTTTAGTCGCCATATATTCCTTTTTGATGGCTCGCTTCTGTTGCCATCGGGAATAAGGGTTACTGGAAAACTGCGGATTGTTACGCTGGGCTTGCTTATTCAAGGCTTTGAGATTGGCTTTATCTGCCGCCGCTTCTGCGTGAGCTGCGTTGCGATAGGGTTTGAGCTTATGAGAACGATGTGCGGAATCAATCATCCGCACACCACCCTCGGCAACTTCCTCGATTCTGTGAGCACTTTCTACACCGACGTTATCCTCCTCGGATTGTCGGATTTCTCTGTGAGCTGTAGCCAAAGCGGAATTGATCGGAGCCGCCGTCGCCGCATGGGTGAGCTTTGACGGAGGCTTCTTTTTATCCACTTCCTCAAAGTAAAGCCGGGTCGTTACCTTGCCCTCGGCATCTACGACACGCTCTTTGCGTTTGACGGTTTTCTTCGGGATTTTTGCCTCGGCTTTATC
>JAZUBI010000157.1:0-3196 GCA_045638385.1 Eubacteriales bacterium | reverse complement strand
CTTACGCCGTGGGGAACGATGCAAGCGCACCGGCCACCCACGCGGAGCATACGCAAAAAGAGCGCGAGGAAAAGCAGCTCGGTCTTTTTCGTCTTGCAGACCTTCAGAAGATCGGCGGAAACTGTATCATAGTCAAGGCTGCCTTTGAACGGCGGATTCGCGAGGATCAGCGAATATTTCTCCTTATCGGGGTTCTGGTCGGACAAGCTGTCACGGTATTCGATATAGGGGTTGTCCACGCCGTGGGTCATCATGTTCATCGCGCCGATACGGAGCATAGTTCTGTCCATATCGTAGCCGTGGAACATTCCGTTCATATAATGAGCCTTCTTCTGTCTGTTGAAGAAGATTTCTTCTTTGCGCTTTTCCTTGAGATAGTCGCCTGCGGCAACAAGGAATCCCGACGTACCCCACGCAGGGTCGCAAATGATCTCATCGGCCTTGGGATCCATCAGCTCTACCATCATACGAATGATGTGGCGCGGGGTGCGGAACTGGCCGTTCAGTCCCGACTGCGAAATCTTGGAGAGCAGATATTCGTAAATATCGCCGCGAATGTCACTATCCTTGATCTGTGCCATCTGTGCGTAGATGTCGTCAAGAATGGTAACTATCTTATCAAGAAGGAGTGGCGTGGGGATCTTGAATATAGCATCATCCATATATTTGGAATATGCGCTATCCTTATCGTCATGAAGCCCCTTGATAAACGGGAAAACCCATTCCTGAACGGTGGAATACATCTTACCTGCCGGGAAGTCGTGGAACATCGACCATTTGAGCTGATTACCGTCAATTTCGCGATCGCCGACCTTTACTTTTTCGGCAAAAATACTCTTATGAGGAAGTCCAAGCATCACGGCTTCTTTAGCGCGAAGGTTATCGGTATCATCAAGGTCGCGAATAAACATAAGGTAGGTAACCTGCTCAATAACGTCAAGAGGATTGACGAGTCCGCCCGCTGCAAACACATCCCAAAGTCCGTCAATTCTATTTTTAAGTTCGCCTGTAATCATTTTTAATTCTCCTTATTGTGATTCCACATATATGCGGTGTAACGACCGCCGCCGATCTTCAAAATTTCTCCGCTTGTCACTAAATCATTCAATGCTCTTTGCACCGTGACTTGGCTGATATCAGGACATTTTTGCATGATTTCGGTTTTTGTTATTTTACCGAGAGTGTCTTTGATAATCTCTCTTATACGTTCGGGTTTGGACATATTGCTTGCAGCAATGAGCTTTACTCTCGATGAGAATTCACGATATGCGGCAACTACCACGCCAAGCGTATACTGTACGAAAGGGATATAGTCGTTTTTGTCATCGTGCCAATATGCGGAGCTATTTTGCAGAGCCTCATAATAGGTTTCTTTTGTCTGCTCAATCATTTTTTCGATACTGACATACTTACCGACGATATAGCCTGCGCGATACAGAAGCAAGAGCGTGAGCAATCGACTCATTCTGCCGTTTCCGTCATTGAAGGGGTGAATGCATAGAAAGTCCAGTATGAACATTGGTATGATAAGAAGCGGATCTGCATCGGTTTGTGCTAAAATTTCGTCAAACGCTTCGCAGATTGCATCAATAGCCGCCGGAGTTTCCCACGCGGGTACCGGATTAAAACGAACGTGTTTGTTGCCTTCATTGTCTTCTTCTGCAATCACATTGTCAGCCCCTTTGTATGAGCCACCAATATTTTTGCCGCTAAATTTATACAGATCACGGTGAAGCTGCAATATAATTGACGGCTTTACGGGAATGAAGTCATGGCTTTCATGTATTGTTGAAAGCACATCTCTGTATCCGGCAATTTCCTGCTCGTTCCTTGTTCGAGGAGTTGTCTTGTTTGAAACGAGGCTCTTGAGTCGTTCATCTGAAGTGTAAATACCTTCAATTTTATTTGATGCCTCAGTACTTTGTATTTTTGCTATCTCAACGAGCTGTGTCAGAGTATCGGCTTTAGCTTCTATAAAGAGGGTTTGTTCGCCCTTGTACTCATGAATCTGTGTCAATAAGGACACTACTTCGGGGGTGAGTAGTTTTTCCCATTTGTTTTTGTAATTGTAATTACGCATAACAACCTCGCATTACATTATTTTTATCTATGCTATAGTATATCACCAATTTTGTCGTTTGTCAATGTCAATTTCATCATTTTCACAAAAATGATGAAATTGATCCATAGATTGAAAAAGAAAAGCCCTTCGGGAGTGGTGCTCTCGAATGGCGATATGCATTAACCGAAGTATTTATCCAGCAGTTCGCGGTGGGTTTTGCTTTTCCTCGCGATTCGGAAGGCGTAGTCGCAGGTGAAGTCGATGAGCCATTCGCGGGGGACGAGCTCGGCGTTATGGGCTTTGGTAATTTGGAGCCAGCCGCGGTTGATCCATCGGCGGACGGACTCGTGCTCGTAGCCGAGGATGGTTTCCACGTCCTTTGGGGTTATGACGTCGGGCAGGTCGTACCACTGATCGTCAAGCAAGTGACCATCCCAAAAAGTTGCACTTTCGGGAGGCGGTTACTATTTTATTCGTAGCCTTTCAGTTTCCTAACAATTTTCCGAAATAGTCTCATTTTAAGCTTGTTTTTCTCTTTTCCAAAGGATAGGCAAGGACGGAGGAGGACGGCAAATAACTGATTATAAGTGACGTAGACGAAAACCACCTTAGGGTTCGAATTGTGACGGCTTTTTAACGCTTTTTTGCTCACTTGAAAAAGCATTTGAACTGTGATACAATGGTTTCAGAACTATTATACGGTCTGCGGCAAATAAAAGTGACCGCTCGTCCCTTTGGCCTTGCATTAGCCGTGCATTTTTCTCGGAAGGGGCAATAAAGCGGTCACGAGTTCGCTGAAATTTGCGGAAATTAGGGATAGTGAGGGACAGAGCGAGCCTGCTTTACAGCTGCTCGAAATCAGTTTGCGCTCACCTTTTGAACCTCAGAAGTGTTTTTTCACAACTGTATAATATGTTTTTTAATTTCTTCAATCACTTTGATAAACTCACCGTCGCTCTTTCCCGTCGGATCGGGCAAGCCCCAGTTGTCATCGAGCTCTCTGCCGATGAAAGGACAGCCAACGTGGCATCCCATAGAGATCACAACGTCAGGCGGGGGGATCTTATCAAAGGTCTTGCTGTACTGCGTCTGCTCCATATCAATACCGTATAGCTCCTTCATCAGCCTGACGGC
>JAZUBI010000156.1:0-6971 GCA_045638385.1 Eubacteriales bacterium | reverse complement strand
GACATGCAGTACTCCTATACTGACGGTGACCTTTACTACTTCATGGATATGGAAACATTCGATATGCTTCCTCTTAACAGAGAAAAGCTCGGCGATGCTTTCAACTTCGTAAAGGAAGAAATGATGTGCAAGATCATCTCCTACAAGGGCAACGTATTCGGTGTTGAACCCCCCACATTCGTTGAGCTTGAGGTTACAGAGACAGACCCCGGCTTTGCTGGTAACACTGCAACAAACACACTTAAGCCCGCAACTCTTGAGACCGGCGCTGTAATCAAGGTACCGCTCTTCATCAACGTTGGCGATGTTCTTAAGATCGATACTCGTACAGGCGAGTACCTCTCCAGAGCATAATATCTTAAAAATTCAAAACGGGAGACAACCTCTCCCGTTTTCTTATAAAACACACGAAAGTGAGGATTTAAAAATGACACTTACCGAAAGAACTGCTTATATCAAGGGACTTTGCGAGGGCCTTGGACTTGACAAAAAGGACACCCCCGAGGCAAAGGTCATAAACGCACTTCTCGCTCTTTGCGAGGAAATGGCACTTGAGATCGAGGACATCGAGTCCGACATCGGCGAGCTTGCAGACTACTGCGAGGAGCTTGACGAGGATCTTGGCGATGTTGAGGAGGTTCTCCTTGACATGGACGATGAGTGCGAGTGCGAGTGCGACTGCGATTGTGAAGATTGTGATTGCGACTGTGACGATTGCGCTTGCGATTGCTGCTGTGACGACGAGGACTACTATGAGATCCTCTGCCCCTCTTGCGGCGAGACAGTTTGCTTTGATGGCTCCGCATTTGACGAAGAGACTCTTCTCTGCCCCGCATGCGGAAGCGAGATCGGCGAGATCTTCGACGAGGAAGACGTTGATTTTGAGCCCGAGGACGAGGAATAATCCAATTTATATGTAAAAAACGGAGGAATAGCTTGAAGCGAATTCAAAACAGTTCGCTTCAGCAATTCCCCCGTTTTTTTTGCGTATTATCGTTTTTATCCGACCTTCAATGGGTCAACATATGGATTATTAAAGATAAATCCGATCAATACACCATATCCGTCTCTGCCATCTTTCGAAACAGCTTTGGCGACGTATTGAAATGCTTTTTAAAGCATCGCGAAAAATAGCCGTAATTATCAAAGTCAAATTTAAACATTATGTTAAAATCCATGCTATCATCTTGCAATAAAACACCCCTGTGATATAATTGTATTACAATGGTCAAATCAAGCAAAAACACAAGGATATTGCAAATGGAATACATAAATCAGATCAAAACGGAAATTCTCCCCTTCAAATTGTGCACCGTCGGAGAATTTCAAAAGCAGAACCCGATAAGCAGAAATGGAGATCACCGTTGGAACCAAATAATCTGGGTAAAAAAAGGACGCGGCTTTTTCAGGGTCGGCAGTGATGAATTCACCTTGTCTGCAGGGGAAGGTGTATTCATGCGTCACGGGATTCCGCACAGCTACAGAGCGATAGGTGATACGTTTCACACGGGATGGGTAACCTTTGAAGCTGACGACGGTCTTATAAATTACGCGCTCGGCTATGTCGATTCATATGTGTTCAAGTGCCCCGATTGTATGGAACACGAAACCTCTCATCTGCTTGAATACGCAAAATCGGAAGGATCAAATAATCTCCTGGTATCTGCTGCGGGATATGGCTATATTGCAGAGCTTTTCACCGCAATAACAAAACGCCACGACGAGTTAATTGATAAGGCTCACAATTTTCTCGCCAAAAATTATCACCGTCCGATTACGCTTGACGAGGTTGCAGAAGCTGTAGATATCGATAAATATTCGCTCTGCCGCTATTTTTCCTCGCATCATGAATGCTCGGTCATGGACGAGTTAAAGCGAATACGCGTCTCGCGCGCCAAGCAGCTTCTCCGCTACTCCACCGACTCGGTCGAGGAAATAGGCAAGCAATGCGGCTTTGAAAGCCCGAGCTACTTCGCCCTTCGCTTCAAGGAGGTCACGGGGAAAAGCCCTCTCGAATACAGAAAGCAATACAGATAAAAACATCTGCACACCCATTTCAGATTGGGTGTGCAGATGCTTTTTATTCCTCATTCTTTTTTATGCCGCGCAAATCGCGTATCACTTCTTCGTTATCTTCACCTCAAAGGTCACAGTGTTTTTGGGACACTGTCCCGTCTTGAAATCATTTTATCACCTTTTTTTGAAAAACGCTATTGATTTTTGTGACATTATATGGCATATTGGAACTAAATTCAGACAAACAAAAAGGATACAAGCTATGCTTCTTGATATAAAAGACGGAAAGCCTCACAACGTATCACTGAGAAATATGAACTTTTCAGACCTCAATCCGTTGCTTTTGGGATATGAATATTGCCTTCCGGGTAAAAGCTTCGGTCCGCGGCGAAGAGGCTATACTATCATACACTACGTTGTTTCGGGCAAGGGGACCATCGTCAAGGATGGATTTTTGTATCCTGTCACCGCAGGACAAGCGTTTATTCTCCGTCCGGGAGAAACCTCTACCTACAAAGCGGACGAGAATGACCCGTGGGTATATCATTGGGTGGCATTTGACGGCAGACTGTCCGAGAAGTTTAAAGAGCTTGATCATGTATTTCCTATGTCATCGAGAACAACGCAGGAAATGCTTGAATGTGACGGAATGGATCTTCTTGAGTACCGAATAACCGAGCTTTTGTTCAAATTATATATCGACCTGTTCGGCGGCAAAGCCAAAAGGCATCATTACATCTCCCGCGTTGTGGGTCATATCCGTTCAGCATACATGTATCCGTTGCGAGTTGAGGATATCGCAAGAGACCTCAACCTTGACAGACATTATCTTACTCGCATATTCAAGAAAAAAACGGGAAAGACGATCAGCGAATACATCATAAGCGTGCGCATGGAGGAGGCCAAAAACTATCTAAAGCAGGATCTTTCGGTAGAAGAGACCGCAAGGCTCTGCGGATACGAGGACGCAAGCAATTTTTCCAAGCTCTTTAAGCGCGAGGTCGGCATCAGTCCCGCGCATTGGAAAAACCAACTTTAATATACATTTTGACTGCCCCCCGAACGCACAATACACCAAAAAACGGCGCAAAATTTTGACGATTCAATAAATGTAATTGATTTATATAATATTTTTATTTTATTTCTATTGATTTTACCTTGTTTTTATGTTATAATCAAAAGGAATATATAAGTAATTTGAAAGGAGAAACAAACAATGCTTGCAATAATCAACGCAACCATAGTTTTACCCGATCATTATATCCCGAACGGTACAGTTCTCGTTGAGGAAGACAAAATAGTCGATTTCGGTAAAAAGGTCGCCATTCCGAACGGTGCAGAGATCATCGACGCCTGCGGAAAATACGTAGGTCCCGGACTCATCGATATACATACTCACGCGGACGGAGAAACCTTTTTCACCGAGGATCCCACAAAGGCGGCAAACACTTTGCTTCAGCACGGTGTAACCAGCGTACTTCCCGCCCTCTATTATAACATGAACAAGGAGCAATACCTAAGCGCTCTAAAGCAGATCAAGGCCGCTATGCCGAATGCGAAAAACATCATCGGCTTTTATATGGAAGGCCCATACCTCAATCCCAACTTCGGATGCAACAGAGAAAACAACCCTTGGAAGGATGCGGTAAACGCAGAAAAATACGCACCCATTGTTGATGAGGCGGGAGATCTTGCCAAGGTCTGGTGCGTAGCCCCCGAGCGAGAAAACATTGAGGAATTTGTTAAATACGCAAAGAGCGTTAACCCCAATGCCATATTCTCTGTCGCACACAGCGAGGCAGAGCCCAAGGACATAGAAATGCTCAAAAAATACGGCCTGAGACTCGCAACTCACCACACAAACGCTACCGGAACGCTCTACCGTTATCCCGAGTGCAGAACCGCATGCGTTGACGAGACCGCACTTTATAACGACTCTATCTACGTCGAAATAATCTGCGACAAGCTCGGAATCCACGTTGACCCCTATATGCAGAGACTCATCAAAAAGATAAAGGGCGACGACCGCATCATTCTCATCGCAGACTCCTTCGTAGAGCACGGACCTATTCCGGACGGAGATCTTTACGAGGGTGCGGACGACATCAACTTTGATTTTGCAGGCGAGATCGCAGGCTCAAAGATGATACTCGACGGTCCTTGCAGAAACGTAATGATGCACACCGGCGCATCGATCTGCCAGGCGTTCAAGTACGCATCCACAAACCCCGCTACCCTCCTCTCCCTCTCCGATCGCGGAGAGATAGCAAAGGGCATGCGTGCAGACCTTATAATCGTAGACGATAAATTCAACGTACAAAATGTTTTCCTTGGCGGAAAGCAGGTAAAATAAAAAACAATAAATAAAGGAGAAATACAAACATGAAAGATGTAATTTTCGATCCCGCAACAAAGTTCAACTTCAATGCGGCAGAGTTCGTTCCCTTCAAGGACAAAGAGGTATGTGACAGAGTTCGCAAGCTTTCCGGAAAGGATCTTGAAAAGAGAGAGGCTTGGTGGCACCCCGAGTTCGAGGTTAAGGTAATGATGAACCCCCACCCCGTTCTCATCTCTACCCTCTTCACTCGCCTTAAGGCTGCAAGCGAGGCAGGCAGAACCTTTACAATGATCCTTGGTAACCCCGAGCCCGATACATACATCCCGCTCGCACAGCTCATCAACTACTTCAAGGTTGACTGCTCCAAGGTACACATCTTCGCAGAGGACGAGTGGGCTGACCAGGACGGCAACATCGCTCCTGAGACATACGAAGCAGGCTTTGTTCACTCAATGCTCAAGTACTTCGTATATCAGATCGATCCCAAGCTCCGCATGCCCCTTTCCAACGTTCACTACCCCACAAACGCAAACATCAATGATTACTCCAAGATAATCAATGATATTTCCGAGGGCGGCGCAGACATCATCTCCACCTCTCCCGGATGGGCAGGACACGTTGCATTCGTTGATCCTATTCCCGAGTTCATGGGAAGCGGCGACATCGACGAGTGGCTCAGCCAGCCTGCAAAGATCGTTACTCTTCACCCCATGACCATTATGCAGAACTCCCTCCACGGATGCTTCGGTCAGTCCGGTGACATTGCAAACGTTCCTCCCAAGGCTGCAACCATCGGTCCTATCGACGTAATGAGAGCAAAGGAGAGAATCGAGGTTCACGCGCTTCTCACCAACTGCACGTTCTCCTCTTGGCAGAGAATGACCAGCCGTCTTGTAACACACGGTCCTGTTACTCCTCTTGTACCGAGCTCCATGCTCCAGACCAAGAAGACCCAGGTCTACATCAGCGACGAGCTCGCTGCTCCCTTTGAGTGCTGGGAGAAGGTTGGATACTAATTCCACCAATGAAGAAAATATTGGTGATGTTTGACTGCTTCGGCGTAATAGCTGACGGAGTCGTGTGGAAATTTCTCGAAGGAAGGACCTCAAAAGAAGAGATAGCCCGTTTGACTCGCACCATCTGCATCGACGGCGATCTTGGAAAAATAACCCGAGATGAATTCATTGGGGAAACCGCAAGAACGGTGGGTATGACACCCGATGAGGTAGAGGCGGAATACAGACAGCTCTGCCGCCTCCACGATGATCTCTTCCCGGTTATTGAGCGAATCCGCGCCTTTGCGGATGTAGCAATTCTTTCAAACGCACCGTTCGGACACGGCGAAATGGTGGTTGATGGCTTTAATATCCGTCATCTCTTCGACAAGATCTTCTTTTCCTGCCACTACGGCATCGCAAAGCCCGATCCTAAATTCTATACACTCTGTATCGAGAGCTTCGGGAAGGAATACGACGAAATCTATATGGTGGACGATTCGGACAAAAACCTTGTTCCGCTAAAGAATCTCGGTATCATTCCCGTCAAATACACCTCACCGCAAGACGTAGAAAAAGCACTTCAAAAATACCTATAAAAAAACGGAGGCAACACGCCTCCGTTTTTCTTTTATACAAGCTCGCGGTAATAATACCGTAAGATCGCGTAAAATCTTCCGCAATTATCAAGCTGCTCGACATATCGGAATTTATATCTCTAACCGGTACAGAATAGTCCCCTTCTCCAATTCTCCCCAACAATTCAAAGGGGGGTCAATTGTCGGAACAAAACCGCATTTCTCATGTAAGGCCTGCGACTTGTAGTTGTTCTCGGAAATGGTACAGGTTAATTCTTTCATCCCACGATTTTTCAAATAATCAATCGTATGGCACAGTAGGTTCTTCCCAAACCCCTTTTTTCTCTCATCCGGTTTTGTTTCCACCGCCTCCAAAAACCAGTGCCCATCAGTTGTTTCTATTGCACGCAGAGCACTAACCCAATCATCATTAACCGTTTCCACAACAATCAGTTGCTTCGGATTTTGAACAAAGTCCCGCAAGAACGACGCATATGCCAAACACATTTCAACATCGTTATTAAAGTTTATCCTCATATCATCCATTGATTCTGAATACACAGATAACAATCGGCTAATTGTATTTTCATCAATTTGAGTAACTATGTTTATCATATGTCGCTCTCTCCAAAATTCAAGTTTATAAAGCTACCTATATTATAGCATATATTTGTGAAATTTTCTACTGCGGCAAAAAAATCTCATAAACACATATAACCGTTCAAATTTTGATTTGTCGAACTGTTTAATTTGCATTTCACGGTTGCAAATTCCCCTCACGTCACGCTTTGCGTTAGCCTTCCCTTGTGAGGGAAGGTGGATTTTGACGCTTGCGGCAAAAGACGGATGAGTAGAAGACTTACGATTTTAACCGTCTTTGACCTGAGAGAAAGTCTTGCGGTGTAAGGTATTGCTGCTCACGCATGATTAACGGTAGACACGGTGGCGTATTCTTCTCATCCACCACTGCGTGCCCCCCCTTCCCTCACAAGGGAAGGCTTACGCCAAGCGAACCCAAACAAAAATTTGAAGCCGTGAAGTCCC
>JAZUBI010000155.1:0-1927 GCA_045638385.1 Eubacteriales bacterium | reverse complement strand
CTTATCCTCGCTGCGGGCGCTGATGACGATGATCGGCATATCCGACCACGTGCGTATTCTCTCGATGACCTCAACGCCGTCCATATCGGGAAGTCCGAGATCAAGCAAAACAATATCGGGATTGTGCGAGGAGGCTTCCATTATAGCATTGTTTCCGTTCTGTGCTGTTATAAATTTATAGTCGTGCGCCTTTAAGGTCGTTGTAATCAGATTACGAACGGGCGCATCGTCCTCGACTACGAGTATCAAGGGTTTATTCACTGATCTCCACCTCCTCCTTTGGCAATGTGAAGGCAAATACCGCGCCGTGCGGATCGTTGTCGGTCACGGTGATCTCACCGCCGTGAGCATTTACAATGGATCTGCAAAGTGCAAGTCCAAGACCGAGACTTCTGCGGCTGTCGGCAATTTTTTCGGGACCCGTATAGAACATATCAAATACACGGGGCTTTATCTCGTCTGCTATCCCGTCGCCGTTATCCGCTACGGTGATTGCAATTTCATTGCCCTTTTCGACTGCCGAGATCTCTATTTCGGAGTCGCTCGGTGTATATTTGATCGCATTGTCGATCAGATTGATCAAGACCTGAACGATAAGCCTTGCATCCATTTTTGCAAGCAATATGCCGTCGCTTTCCTTAACGGTGAGTTTATGTGCATTTGCGCTTTTCTCGGTGCGTCTGACTGCTTCATCAATAACATCTGAAACAAGCTCGGCGGACATCCGTATGTCGCTCTTGCCATCTCCCATACGGGATACCGACAGAAGATTTTCCACAAGGCTGATGAGCCATTCGGAATCCTCGCGGATATCGGTATAGATCTGCCTGCGTGTTTCCGCATCGAACGCCTCGTCGTTTGCAAGCAAATTGTCTGCGTTGCCGGAAATCGACGTGAGCGGGGTGCGAAGATCGTGGGATATGGTGCGGAGCAGATTTGCGCGCAGCTTCTCTTGCTCTGCAAGGATCGCCGAGGCCTCCTTTTCCCGCGCGTTTCTTTCGCTTTCAAGTGCCAACGCGCATTCTCCGAGGATCGAGAGCAGAATGCTGTTTTCAAAGGCATCGACCGTTTTGGTGCTTTGTATTCCGATCGCTCCGTAAACCGTATTGCTTGCGTGTATGGGATAATATGTGCAAGAGTCGGTTTTGCAAAGGCTTGTGCCCGCAATGCCGAGCCTTAAAAGGTCATGATCGCGAAGTGCAAAGGCATCAAGCGCTAACAGCTTTTTCGTTTGCGAGGCGGCTATTTCAAATATCTCATCGGCGCTCTTTGCTTTGGCAAGCATTTGGTTGGTATCAAGCAGTATCTTCGTTCTGTAAGCCGTCTGCGCCGATTGCTTGGCGTGGCTTTTCATTCTCGCGGCAATACTGCCCGTTACCAAGGAAGCGACGAGCATCACGAGAAAGGTTACGGGATAGCCCTTGTCATAAGCCATCAGAGAGAACTTTGGTGTGGTAAAGAAGAAGTTGAACAGCAGCACACCTGCCGCAGAGCTGACGACCCAGCAAAATCGATTATCGATCAAGGCAGATATCACGAGAACGGCGAGAATATATACCGTAATGACGTTTGCGTCGGTGAAGCCCATATAATGCAAGCCGAAGGATAATCCCGATGCGATTGCCAAGATAAGCCCACTGATCCCAAAGTCCTTCAGGGTAGACAAGAGCGTTCTCTTGCCAAACAGCCGAACCTTTTGCTCCTTCTGCTTGACCGTCATATCGGGAATGATATGCACGTCAAGATTCGGGGCAAGCGCGATCAGCTGATCTGTAAGCGTTTGCTTTTTGAAAAGTCCTTTTTTAGGAGCTGTGCTTCTTCCCAGAACGACCTTGGTAATGCCTGACAGTCGTGAGAACTCGGCAATCTGAAACGCAACGTTATCTCCGATGACAGTTGCCACGTTTGCTCCGAGTGATTCGGCATA
>JAZUBI010000154.1:0-4170 GCA_045638385.1 Eubacteriales bacterium | reverse complement strand
AGACGGTTAAAATCGATAGTCTTCTACTCATCCGTCTTTTGCCGCAAGCGTCAAAATCCACCTTCCCTCACAAGGGAAGGCTAACGCAAAGCGTGACGTGAGGGAAATTTATAGCCATGAAATACAAATTAAACAGTTCGACAAATCAAAATTTGAAACACTCAAATTTAATTATTTCTTGACATTATCGCAAAAAAAGTTTATAATTATTTTTGATGAATATTTATAACAAGGAGACAAAAACATGTACAACGAATGGTCACTTGACATATTTTACAAGGGGATAAATGACCCCGCGCTTGACACCGACGTAAAAAAGCTTGAAGAAAACGTCGCGCTCTACAAAACCAAGATCGCCGCGCTGTCCTATGAAAACACCGCAGCATCTCTCCGCGAGATCATAGACATAAAGGAAGCAACCACAGTGCTCGTCCGCAAAATAGCGGGCTATTGCTCACTCCGCCGCTCGGCGAACAGCCAAGACGGAGAGGTGTCCGCTCTTATGACAAAGATCCAGATGATGATGGCAAGCACAGCAAAGGAAAACGTAGCATTTGAAAAATACGTCGGCGCTATCGGAAATCTTGACGAGGTTTTAAGCTCTGACGAGGTGCTCTCGCAGTACAGGTTCTATTTCAGCGAGGTAAAAGCATCCGTATCACACAACCTTTCCGACGAGGCAGAGGACGTCTTCGCGCGCCTCAATATTTCGGGCGGACGCGCCTGGGGAGACCTCTTCTCCTATCTCACCGCAACCGTTGAGGTGGACTATAAGGGCGAGAAGACCACGCTTTCCGCAATCCGCGGACTCGCAGAGAGTGATAATGCAGAGGAAAGAAAAGCGGCATATAAAGCAGAGATCGCTTGCTATAAAAAGATAAAGGATCCCATCGCGTTCGCGCTCAACAGCATCAAGGCGCAGGTAAATACAGAGGCAGAGCTTCGCGGATACGAAAATCCCCTCGCCATGACCCTTGAGCATTCAAGAATGAAGAAGGAAACTCTTGACGCAATGCTTGAAGCAATGAGAGAGTACATGCCCAAATTCCGCGCATATCTCCGCCATAAGGCAAAGCTCCTCGGATACGAAAACGGACTCCCCTGGTATGAGATCTTCGCTCCCATGGGCAAGGCAGGCGGCAAGGCGTTCACCGCCGAGGAATCACACGCATACCTCGTCGAGCACTTTGAGAGCTTCGCCCCCGACCTCGCAGAGATGGTCGACGAGGCGTTCAAGAATGACTGGATAGACTTTTATCCCCGTGCCGGCAAGGTCGGCGGCGCATTCTGCTCTAACCTTCCCTTCTTAAAGCAGAGCCGCGTGCTCACCAATTTCACAGGCTCATTCGGATCGGTCGTAACTCTTGCGCACGAGCTCGGACACGCATATCACGGACTTATGATACAGGATCACCGTCCTCTCAATACAGGCTATACAATGCCGGTTGCCGAGACCGCATCCAACTTCAACGAGCTTATCATAGTCAACGATGCCATCGCAAAATCATCGGGCGATGAAAAGATACAGCTTATCGAAAGCCAGCTTCAGGACTGCACTCAGATCATCGTCGACATATACTCTCGCTTCCTCTTTGAGGACGAGGTCATCCGCAGAAGAAAAAACACCTTCCTCTTTGCAAAGGATCTTGAAGAGATCATGACAAACGCGCAAAAGGAAGCCTTTGGCGACGGGCTTGACGAGAGCACGCTCCACCCCTATATGTGGTGCTGTAAGAGCCACTATTTCAGCGCAGGACTCAGCTACTATAACTTCCCCTACGCATTCGGCGGACTCTTCTCTCGCGGACTTTACGCAAGGTATCTTGAAGAGGGCGATGCCTTCCTTCCCAAATACCGCGCGCTCCTGAAGGCAACTACCGTTGAAACGGTTGAAAACGTTGCAGGAATCGCAGGTATAGACCTTACCAATCCCGAGTTCTGGAGAAAGAGCTTGCAGATCATAGCAGATAAGATCGACGAGTTCATCGCAGAAACATCCAAATAAAAAAGAAAAACCGCCGTATGGCGGTTTTTCTTTTTTATTTTAACCCAAGGGGTTCATCGTGGTATAGCTCGAATACTGGAACCATACGAAGTTGCCGTCAAAGCCCTCGCCGCCTATGCGGTAGAGTCTCTCCTCGCCAAGCTCCTCAATCGATTCGATCTCGCCGTTGACGTATGCGGCAATGCGCACCTTAGCAGTCTCCATTCTTGTAAGAGCCGCTCCGTAGCGCATATCGCAGACCTCCCAGCCAAAGGGCTTGTTGTGAAGCATCCAAGCCTTGCGATGCGCTTCTCTGAACGCCTGCATTTTCTCAATAATAACGTCACACTCGGCAATAAAGGGAGCAAGCGCTTCTCTGTTGCCCGTGTCGTACGCTGCCTTAAGTCTTACACCGAAATTCGCCTTGTTTTCAAGCAGGCTTGTAAGCTTTACGTTGGTGTCGTATGCCTCGGCAAATATTCCGAGATCTCCGTGCTCTGCCATCTTTGCCGATGCGTCCTTGTAGTAGGAGACCGTGTCAAGATTACCGATGTGCTTGTCGATAAGTCCGATAAGCGGATCGTTGTAAAGCATAGCGCGCGAAAGGCTCACGTCACTGCCGTTGGGATGCTCGCAAAGCTCTGTCTTCATAATATCGTCGTAATTTGCGTTACATGTGATTCTGAAGCACTCCTTTGCGCTATCAAGATCGAAGCCGCCCTTGTAGTCGTAGTCTGCATACCAAGCAAGACCCGCAAGCGCAAGGATCATATCGCATTCGCATCCGTTGCCCCATATAGTTGCAATTATCTCGCTTACTCCCTTGTGCTTGCAAGCGTCAAGCGCAGGGATCGAGAATTTGATCGAACGGCTGAAGAGCGGTCCGTGTCCGCTCCAAGTCCAGATACCGCCCGCAAAAAGCGTGTCCTTTCCGAAAACGTCGTGGTGCTTGTCTATATTGATAGCGTAAAATTCCTCGTTGTCGCGGTAGTAGTCCCAGAATACCTGCTGTATTCCCTTTGGAACCTTCGCCTTTACCTCGTCTGTAAATTTCACGCGCACGTCATAGTCGGTGTAATCGGGAAAATCCTTGCCCGCAAGACGGAAGAACATGTCACTCCACATCATGGGCTCAAGTCCCTCTGCGCGCGCCATCTCGATGACCTTTGCGAGATGCTCGAAATAAATATCGTCCTGATCGCGAAGACCGTGAAGCTCAAGATATCTTCCGCGTCCGATGTCGTTTGTCTCGTCCATTCCAACGTGAACACGTCTTGTGGTAAAGCACTCCTTGACCGTCTTGAACATATCCGCAATGAGCTTGTACGTCGCATCCGCGCCTACGAGCATTACGTTCTGGGTGTCCTTGTAGGCAGAAGCCGCGCCCCATCTGAGATGAGTAGCAAGGTGTCCGAGAGTCTGTATGCAGGGGATCATCTCAATACCGAGCTTCAATGCGTAAGCGTCAAGCTCCTTCATCTCAGCCTTTGTGTATCTTCCGCGCATGTGACCGAAATAGGGTCTGCCCTCTATCTCGTATGTATCCTCTGTGTAGAGCATAAACATATTCTGACCCATAAGCGCCATTTTGCGGAGCATGAGCTTAACCGTTGCAACGTTCATGACCTGGTTTCTCGACATATCCACCATCGCGCCGTTGAGCTTAAATATGGGGTTTTCGCAAAGCGAGTACTTCTCATCTCCGCGCTTAATAGCATCAACAAGGTAGGCAAGTCCGCGGAAGAATCTCGCCTTTCCGCCGCCGTAAGTAATAGTAGCCTTACCGCCAGCATAGGAAACCGAAAGAACGCTCTCCTCGCTCTTTTTAGCGGTGACGGTAATATCCGCATCATCGCAAGCTATTATATCAAGCTCGGGAGCGAGTATCTCAATACCCTCAACAAGCTCCTTAACGCATCTGAATTTGATTTTCATCATTATCCCTCCAATCAATCACACGGATTACCTTGATTATATCAAATTTTTTCTTCCTTTTCAACACAATTATAAAAAATTGCGGAAAAATTCAAATTTCTCCGCATTTTTTTATTTTTATTTCAAATTTTGATTTATCGGGATGCGAGGGGATGCGCGTGGGGAACTTTTCCAGGGAAAATACACGAACCTGCGTTGCAGGATTCGTTGCGGGCTTGCTGCGCAAGCTATCCGCCCAAGTCCCCCCACAC
>JAZUBI010000153.1:0-5659 GCA_045638385.1 Eubacteriales bacterium | reverse complement strand
TCTACTCATCCACCACAAAACGCAAAGCGTAGGAGGATAGCTTCACTACTCGCCGTGTGGCGTGTTGTCCCCCTTCCCTCACAAGGGAAGGCTAACGCCAAGCGAACCCAAACAAAAATTTGAAGCCGTAAACCCACCGCTAAATTGCAATTTAACAAACCGTAATAGAAAAATAAAAAACGCATCAAAAGGGAGCAATGCTCCCTTTTGATACGTCTCCAAATCTCTGTATCGATAGTATTATACTCTTTTTTGAGCTTTTTGTCAATAGAAATATAAGTTTTATTCAAAAATAAATGAATAAAGATGCGCGTCCTGAAGCTTGACCTTAAGGCGTACTTTTTGACCGATAAGATCGGAGAGGGGCTTTTCAAATTCTACGGGGCAATCGGTCGTATCACCGAAATAGGTGCAGCTTGTATATCCTTCAAGCTCGTTTCCGCTCTCGTCGCAGAGCGTGATCCTGACACCGCCGACGACAGAGCTTGCAAAGTTGATCTTGAGAGTCTCACCCTCGACGGTCACGGGCTTTGTAAGTATCTCTCCGCCCGCATTCTTTGCGTACCACGAGAAGAATCCGTCAAGACGGACTGTGTAGCGGCGGAAATTTACGCTCTTGATTCGATAGTTTTCGGTGGAGTAGAAGGATATTTCGCGAGGTGCGCCGGGGCGATCCGCATCTGTCTCGACAAGTCCGTACGCGGTATAGCAATCTCCGTACCACCAATTACTCTGATCCTCGATGCCGGGGGAGAGGAATACCTCGTCGCGGCGGTTGAAATTAAATCCGTCCTTTGAGGTCATGATAATGCAGTCTGTAAGCGCCGTACCCTCTCTGCCTGCGACTCGTCTGACAGCCTCGTGGCGGTCTCCAAGGGGCATATGCTTGAAGGAGTTATTATCTGCGACTCTGTCCGCATAGCGAACAGGGAATCCGATAAAGTAGTTTGGTGAGCGGTAATATCTCGTTATCTGGTTTGTGTAGAGTCCGAGATCGGGCTGACCCTCCCGGAATTTAATGCGACCGTGCTCTGTCCAGGTCTTGAAATCCTTACTTGTAGCTACTCTTATATCACGGATAGAGGACACTACGCTGATCTTCAGCATATCCTCGAAGTCGTTTCCGTCCTCCTGATGGAATGAGCGGAAGAAAAGGAAATACTGCTCGGTGTTCTTATCCCAAAAGGTTACGTTATACGTATCGAATGTTCCCTTGACGGGGATGTATCCCTTTTTCTCAAAATCGATTCCGTCGCGGCTTGCGTAGTAATAGAGCCACCATGTGCTCTCCTTGAAATCGCCGCCGCAGAGCGCCTTGAATTTTTCGTCCTCGGGGCAGTCGGGATTTTCGTCGTAGAACACGGAGAAATTGTCAAAATAATGATTGACGACGATATTATTATACTTTGTTCCGTTGTATTCGTATTTGCCTACAACGGGCTTATAGAAATTGATTCCGTCATAGCTCTCGGCAATGCAGAGTCTTGCTGTACCCTCGGTCATGCTTCCGTCCATTTTTTGTCTGGAATTTGACGCGCGGTAGTACATACGGTATTTATCGCCCACCTTCATTACGCAGGCGTATCCGTTGTGAACGCCCTCCCACTCGTCGTCGCAGAGCAGCGCGATGTTTTTCTTTTCGGGCTTGTGCATAATGATCTCGGTGTTGGAGCTTGTTTCTATCAGGGAATCATCCCAGCATAAAAGTCGACCTTGCTTCATTTTTCAGAGTCCTCCGAATTTTTCTTGATACCCTTATGTATCTAAGAAAATTTTATCATGAAAAATGCCCCGTGTCAAGGCCAACAGGCAATATAAAGATTAAAAATCGGGACATGTTTTTCTGAAACATGTCCCGATTGTATGAAATAAATAGCGGCATGCAAGGTGAGTGCCTGCATACCGCTATTTATTGTAGCCTGCCGAGTGGGTTATTCCCGACGGGTTTGTGTGTTTTTAATTATTTCTGCATTCCGTTGATCGCCTTTGTGAACTGGCTCTTCTTGTGAGCAGCGGCGTTCTTGTGGATAATGCCCTTTGCAGCAGCAACGTCGATCTTCTTGGTTGCAGCCTTGTAAGCGCCCTGAGCGAGAGTAACATCACCTGTTGCAACAGCGGCGTAGAACTTCTTGATCTCGGTCTTCATAGAGGACTTGAACATCTTGTTCTGAAGAGTCTTCTTAGCAATAACCTTAACGCGCTTCTTTGCGGATTTAATATTCGGCATTTCGTCTTCCTCCATTTAAAATTTGACTTTTAACGCACGGATCGCCCTCCGTCTGAGAGGGTACATCGGGCATACCGCCGCATACCCATATATGATACCACAAAAGGAATTAAAATGCAATACCTTTTTTGAAAAAAATTAAAAATTTTGATTTTTTGACGGTTTTTACACACAAAAAATTAAAAAAACGCCCTTATTCTTGCATTTTTTACAAGAGAAAGGCGTTTTTTGTTTATTTTTGTGGTCTTAAAACCCGTGGGATCGCTTTTAAAAGATCGGATGCCGTGAGAGAATATTCTCCGATCTCGTCTCTTACGGTATCGCCCGCAAGTCCGTGGACATATGCGGCAGTTGCCGTGCGATAGAGTGTAAAGGGAAGAGCACGCCTTTCGGGGCTTATGTCCTCTGACACTCTGTTGCGTGCCAGCATCGCTCCGATGATTCCCGACAGCACGTCACCCATTCCCGCGCTTGCCATTCCCGCATTGCCGCTTCGGTTTTTAAATGTATATGCTCCATCGGTGATTACGGTCGAATGATCCTTCAGAAGAACGGTAACACCAAGCTTTTCGGCAAGCGATCCGGCAGAGTTTTCTGTGTGGGCGAGGATTTCGGGGATCGAAACACCCGAAAGCCGGCTCATTTCTCCGGGATGGGGAGTAAGGACTGTATCGGCCTTTCGCTCTCTCACAAGCTCTTGAAGCTCCTTGCTTTCCGCGAGAATATTAAGTCCGTCCGCGTCTATAACGAGAGGGCAATTTGAAATTTCAAGAGTTGTTTTAACCAATTTTTTTGAAACGTCGCTTTTGCCAAGTCCGCACCCGAGTATGATGGAGCTTGCTTTTTTGATCTCTGATTCGAGGCGTTTACAGATCTCACCCACATCTTCCTTTTCTGTATCATAAAGCGAAAATATGGCTTCGGGAACAAGGGATGCCAGCGCCTCGTAATTTTTTCTGTGTGTGAATATTTCAACTATGCCAGCGCCGCACTTATATGCCGCGGCGGCAGAGAAATACGCCGCACCACACATTGCATTGCCGCTTTTTTCGTATGAGCCGCAGATACAGAGGACACGCCCCATGTCGCCCTTATTGATCCTATCGGGCAGAGCGGGGAACAAAAACTCGATGTCACGGCGGTCAGCGGTGCAATTTTTCGGAGGGTATATCATTTTTTGGGTTTTACAAAGGTTATGGATTCGATTACTACGTCAAAAAGCGGTATCGGGGCTTCTTCATCACCGAACACTCGGCAGTTTGCGATAGCATCTACTACCTCCATACCGGCAAGCACGTATCCAAACGTTGCGTACTCTCCGTTAAGAGCGATGGCGCTTTCACTTGTTTGGTGTACTATATAAAACTGCGATGAGGCGGAATTGGGCTCGCTTGTTCTTGCCATAGCGATAACACCGCGTACATGCTTGAGGTTGTTTTCAAATCCGTTGGATGTAAATTCTCCCGTGATCGGGGGGCTTTCCTTAGCCTCGAAGGTCTCGCTCTTGCCGTCCTCGCTCTTTACTACGATACATCCGCCGCCCTGTATCATAAAGTCCTTGATTACTCTGTGGAATACCGTTCCGTCGTAGAATTTACTTGCAACAAGTCCCTTGAAATTCTCAACCGTTTTGGGTGCGACATCCTCGCGGAGCAATACTACTATGCTTCCGTAGTCCTTGATAGTTATAAGGACGTAGTCGCTCTTCTTGTCGCTGGGCTCAAAATCCTCGATCTTCATCGAGTTGATCTCTCGCTCGACCATGTACATACTGATATCGGTTCCGTAACCGGTGGGGGATTTTTTGTAGTCATAGAAGTCTATTTCTTTCTTGCCGCAGGATATTGCCGCAATTCCAAGCGAGCATATCACAAGGACAAGACAAAGGATTTTTACTGTTCTTTTCATTGTTTTTACCTCTTTTCAATCTATAAAAATATTTTATCATTCGCGCGCTGATTTGTCAAGGAATTTTTGCCCGGTGTGATATATTTTACAATTTCGTCAACATAATATATTGTACAACGAGCTATTGGAGGAAGGTTATGGATACAGATTACAAAAAGGCCGCCAACATTACGGTTGTTGCCCTGGGTATAGCCCTTGTTGCGTGGATATTTTTCGAGCACGTGCTGAATACCGTTATGCCTTTTTTGCTTGCGGCGTTAATTTCCGCGCTTGTCTCTCCGCTTGCAAAGAAGATATCCAAAAGGATAGGTATACCGCCGAAAATATGTGCCGCATTTCTTTTGGTAGTTGTGTTTTTGCTTGTAGGCTCGCTTTTCTATTTTGCAATATCAAGGCTGATACTTGAGGTTGGGAATCTGCTTGGCAGGCTTGCCGAGGATCCCGAAACGATAGGGAATGCGGTCGAGGGGGCGATTAACAAGCTGACCGGCAGTGGAAGTCATTTTTCCTTTTTGCAGAAGGTTTTTGAGTCCGAGTCGATCAAAAATCTCGGAATAGACATAAATCAGATCTTGCGCGATGCGCTTGGGTCTATGCTCTCGTCACTTACGGGTGCTCTCCCTATGGCGGCTGTTTCGCTTGTTAAAAAGGTGCCTAACGCACTGCTTTTCATTATTGTTTTTATGATAGCGTCGTTTTATTTTTCGGCAGACGGCGGAGATATATTCGATAAGCTTTTGGGGGTGCTCCCAAAGGGTTGGAGAGAGAAGCTTCCTGCGCTTAAGGAAAAGTTTAAGAAAACCCTTGTAGGGTATATCAAGGCATATTTTCTTATAATGCTTCTCACCTTTGTTGAGATGCTTTTGGGACTTACTTTGCTCGGCGTTGAATATGCGCTTTTGATGGCGATAGTTATATCGGTTGTGGACGTTTTGCCGATCCTGGGCACCGGAGCGGTGCTTGTTCCGTGGGCGATATTTGCGTTTATGGCGTCAAATACGCCGCTTGGGGTGGGGCTTTTGGTGCTTTACGCCGTGTCCTTGATAATTCGGCAGTTTGCAGAGCCTAAGATCGTCGGTTCAACGCTTGGAATCCATCCGCTTGCATCCTTGGCGGCCGTTTACCTTGGATTGAAGTTTCTCGGCTTTATCGGAATCTTCGTAGGCCCGATGATCGCAATGCTAATTCGAGAGGTTCTTTTTAGGGAAGGCAAGGAAGAAAATAATTTGAAAGAAGATATATCGGAAAAATAAATAGTGTATTTTAAATTCAACTTTTGATTTGTCGGGGATGCGAGGGGATGCGCGTGGGGAACTTTTCCAGGGAAAAAAGTTCCCCACACCCCTCAAAACCCCAATAAATATTTTATGCAGGGTAAGACGGTTTATAAAACTACACCGTGTCGCACCTGCATCGTCCCACTGCTATCGTGTTGCGAGTTCTTCCAAACCGTTATAATAAAAGGGTTTTATTATTCTTCACGGCTACAAATTCCCTTTAAATTACGCTTTGCGTTGTAGGGCG
>JAZUBI010000152.1:0-5885 GCA_045638385.1 Eubacteriales bacterium | reverse complement strand
GCAGACGTAAAAGAGGATACCCCCCTTGATATCGATCTTCGCGTAATGGGTAAGATGGGACTCATCCAGAGAACAGACTGGAACGAGCTTATCTGGCACGTTCCGGAGGATTGGGAGGTAAAGGGCGGCAAGAGATCCATGTTCACAATGGAAAGAGCCTTCCACGAGAAGTATCTTAAGACAGGCATCGTACCTCATAACCTCACACAAGGTAAGTACGAGATAACGCTTGAGATCCGCCTCGGTACGTTCCCCTCAAGAATCTACGTTCCGTTCGTATTTATGAACGCACTCGACGAGGATATTGAATAAAACAAAAAAATCGTTCCCACGTTTATGTGGGAACGATTTTTTTATTTCTTTATAACCAATGTATCAACTGCCACGTTTTTATCCGACCTCACGGTCATTATCTGCATCTCACCCTCGCGCATGGAAACGTACGTGTACATCGGTGAAGAGTAGAGAATACCGCGAAATTTTGCCGCCTCATCGGGATGCTTTTTCTTCATATCCTCAAGAGCCGCCGGCGTGATACCGTAAGCACCGAAAAGCTTTTCGGGCTTGTCTCTGTAAGGGCGCTGATAGAAGGCGTGATCGTGTGCAGAGGGAATATTGTAGTGAATGACTCCGCGCGGACGCGTCAAGGTCTCAACCTTGTAACCGTTTTTATCGGTGCGATTTTCAACCGCCTCTGCTCCTACGACATCCGAGCCACTCATCGCGTGTGTGCGTGAAAACGCATGCTGATGCCCCGTGAAAAAGACGTCAAAGTCAAAACCGTCGGTCAGCCTTGAAAAATTCTCGGTAGGCTTTTCCTCGCCCGAGGGAGCGTAATAAGCAATGTATGAAAATGCGGGAACGTGATTTATAAGTATTCTCCATTTGGCATCGGGATGCGTTGCGATAGCCTTCTCAATAAAAGCGCGATTAACCTCGGTGGAGCAGGGCTCGGCGTTGTTTTGTGCAAACTCGTCAGGCTCGGTTATACCGACTACCAAGAGCTCGCCGCTCTTGAAAAAGAAATTTCCCGATGAATTATCAAGGTAGTGACCCGAATAACCGTCGTCACCCGGAAGATCGTAATGATATTTACATATGCTGCTGAGTCCGAGATCGGCATCCTTGCTCAGCATAAGGCAGTCGTGATTTCCAAGAACCGAGGCAAAGGCGATCTCCTTCATCTCGCGAGGAGCAAAAAATTCTGTAGCTTCCGCCTCCGCATATTCCTGCACACCCTGCGGATTTTTCTTTTCGGGATAAGCAAAATCAGCCATATTACAGACCGAAATATTGTCTCCGACGCTAAGAAGAAATGAGGGCGAACGCTTGCCGTTAAAGCTTGTAGCGCGCGAGAGCAGATGCTGCCACCTGCCGTTTATGTAGGTCGTGTCAAACGCCGGCGAGCGCTTGTATACGTTGATGTGCATATCGCCCACGAGGAAGAGATCCTGCTCCCTGCAAGCGTTTTCTTCGGTGCGAAATACATAAGCTTCGCTGTCATATCCCTCGCCGTGACCAACTCTGTAAATATATTGCTTTCCGGCTTCAAGGGAATGAATTCTCGCTTTGCAGGAAAGAAATTTATCATTCATGTAAATTTCGCTCACAGATGCGGGAATGAGAGTGGAATTTTCCGCTGTAAATCCGCCGTCTTTTTCATATTCTTCAAGCAGAGCGATCTGTACCGATGCAGACGAAAAGGCTTTGGGCTGATACCAGACAACACGCCGTTCAAGCTCGTTTTCTCCCATCTGCAATGATAAAGCTGTTATAATATACTCCATAAATAGCCTCCGTGTGGTGTTCGATGAAGATATTTTATCATTAAAGCACCGCAAAGTCAAGCAATTAGGAAAAAATGTACTAAAATAAAGCCGCCTCACATATTCTATACTGAAAAACAAACTTTTAATGTCGGAGGGGAAAACGATGGAAAATATGGGATATGAAACTAACGCGTATATGCAGGTGCCGATAGGCGAAAAGAGCGTAACCACCGAGCTTTCGGGGGATTTCACGCTCCCCGACTACCAGCCCGAGATAAAAAGACTGCTTCGGGTGAGCGCAGATGTCCTGCCGCCGTCCAAGTATGTCGGTGATAGCGAGTGTGAGCTGGCAGGCGGAATTGACTATTACATCCACTATACGGGAAGTGATAATCAGGTCTATTGCGCGCCGCTTTCGGGCGAATACAAAATAAGCGTCCCGATAGATAAGAACGAGCTGGCATTGGTCAACGTCACAGCGGATGCCGAAATAGTGCCCGATATGGTAAGCGGCAGAGTCACGTCACCGCGCAAGCTGAATATCAAATGCAGATTAAAGACACGCGCGAGAATGTACGGAGATGCACCGATAGAGCGAAGCTATGTCTCAATGATGGGAGAAAATCAGGTCCTGCTTGGCAGAAGCGATGTCACGCGCCGCATCTTCGCGCAGAGTGATATGATAAGACTTGATGACGAGATAATACAGAGCGCAAGTGACGGAGAAACAAGGGTCATCAGCGCACAGGGTCACGCGCTGATAGGAGAAAGCGCGGCATCAAACGGAGCGGTGAACTGTAAAGGCGAGCTTTATCTCAAGCTTTTGATGTGTAAAGAGCCCGACGGCGAGCCATATACGTCGATCCGCAGATTGCCCTTTAACAGCACCGTGATGGTGGATGGCGCAGACAGCGGATGTGAGGTCTGCGCAAAGGGAAGTGTAGCGGAGCTTAGCATAAACGTTGAGGAGAGCAGAATTGCAATAGATGCAGGACTCATCCTTGAGCTTTCTGTCTGCAAGAACGAGAGCGTAAGCTATGTAAAGGACGCATATTCCACAGAAAGAGCGACCGAATGTACATACCGCGATATGCCCTATCTTGACAGCGGCAGAGCCTTCAATTCCAATTTCACACAGAGCGATTCCATGACCCTTGAGGAAGCGGGGATCACACCCGAGCACAAGATAATCGATGTGAGCGGATACGCATATCCCGAAAGCTCTCACTTGGAGGGAGGAAGATGGGTCTTTAGCGGAAAGAGCAAATTCTCACTTTTAACCGAGAAGGACGGCGAGTACGGCAATGTTGAGATCGAAATGCCATACAGATATTCAACCGATGCAAAGCATGACGAGGAGGGTCGCGCGTACGCCGATGCAGGCGCAGAGATAATAAGCGCAAGAGCGAGACTTGACGGAGAGAGAATAGGCATAGACGCGGAAATAATGATGAGATGTATAATCTCCTCTCAAAAGAGCGCAAGAATGCTTGACGGAGTAAGCTTTGGAGAGGAGAGCGAAAAGGGAAGAGGCGAGTTTGTAGTCTGCTATCCCGCGCCCGACGACGATCTTTGGAGCATTGCAAAGCGCTACGGAACAACGGTCAAAGCGCTTGCAAGTACAAATAAGCTTGCCTCGCCCGCCGCGCCCGACTCAAAGGAAACCCTCGCGGACATCCATTACATCATAGTATAAAAAACGCAAAACACGAGCAAGAATAGAAGGATTTATCCTTTTATCCTTGCTCTTTTTGTTGTTATAAGAGGGGATCTCCAGAATCCGCGGTGATGGCGTTAAATCGACGAAAAAATCAAAAAGAAAGCCATTTTTCGAAAAAGCAAGTGTTACTTGACAATATTCCAAATAAATTTTATTGCTTTTTGACATAACTTATGCTATAATTGTCGTATCAAAAAAAGGAGTGTGGCATATGTTGGGCGATAACATAAGAAAACATAGAAAATTGAATAATATGTCTCAGGACGAGCTGGCAGAAAAACTGAATGTAACAAGGCAAAGCATCAGCTTGTGGGAAAACGGACAAACACAGCCGTCGCTTGAAAATATAGTAGCTTTGGCTAAATTATTTAAGGTATCAACGGATGAGCTGTTAGTGTCAGATAAGACCGAGCCTACCACCTTGAATACACCGACTGTCGAAAATCAGGACGTTCCTAAGAAGAAGAGAAAAAACATCTTCTTAATTTTGGGCGTTGTAATTGCTGTTGTTGTATTGGCAACGGTCGCATTTATATTGCTTGGCGCAAATAACGATTCAAAAAATAATTCCGGCAAAAATAATTCCCGAAACAATGCTGACAGCACAACGGAAACGGGAAACGCTGAGGACGAAAAGGATATATTCGGTTATCTAAAAGCATTTGTAATAGAAAACGGTACGATCAACGGCGATTATTGCTATTATTCCAAATCCGCGGACAACTACGGTGGATATGCCTCTGAGGATTTTTCGCTGTATTATTGGGGAGATACCAATCAAATTGAATTTTGCCTGCACAGTGTTTTAGACGATACCTTCAGCATCAATTTCTTTTTATACGTTCCCGAGGAGCATAGCGGCGAATATGAGTACATATCATCGTATTATTACAGAGATACGGGAGAGCCGCTTTATGAAGCAAGAGGAAAGATTACTGCTGCGGAATTTACGAAAAATTATCCCTTGAACTGTACCAAATATATCGGTTCGACAGAAAATCAAAATTCATTCATGGAGATGAGCCGTCAGGGCGTGTGTGACCTGATCGCGTGTCTCGAACAATTTATCGAGGTCGAGAATATTAAATATTCATTCAAGGATTTCGGATTTTTGAAATTTAAGCTTGATTAAGATAAAGCATAATAATATACAAAAGCACGCTGCTTAGAGCAGCGTGCTTTTGTTGCCAAATTTTGATTTGTCGGGGAGGACGCCACGGTAAGAGCGAAGCCGGTTAAAAGTTTTTCCGTCGCTTTTTTCAAAAAGCGACCGCCGATCCAACGCGCGGAGCGTTGGTCGCTCGTCGCAACGAGCGAAATAATCCCTCGGCGTTTCTTTTTTGCTAAGCTTTTTTCTTTGCGCCTCGTGTGTCAAAGAAAAAAGCGGATGAAGGAACAAGATAGCCTTTGTACAGAAAGGGGAACCCCCCACTTGTGCGGTTCCCCTCTGCCAAGCCATCGGCTTGGCATTCACCCTTCGGTGGCGCTTTCGAACGATTAGGTATTTCGCCGCGTGCGCGCGGCGACCAACGCTACGCGCGTTGGATCGGCGCAAGCCTTTGAAAAGGCTTGACCGAAACTTTTAATAGGCTTCGCTCTGGGTGGTGGCGACTCACCTATAAACTGCAATTTGTGTGTTGAGATACCAATTAAAAAATGCGTTTTGACAAACGCATTTTTTAACACATTATTCTAATTTTAAAAAATCGCTATTCAAAAATGCGTGGGCGGTAAGCATTGAATCTGTCGGAATGACCTTTTTAGCTCCACACCTTGCACACGACACCTCAATTCCGTCATCAGTTACCACAACATCGTATTCCGAATCTTCTCTATCGAGCTGACCGTCCGGGAGAGGATCTCTGCCTTCGGGATAGCATTTACAGTATATCCTACCCTCTGCATCAAGGTCACCCACAACGTAGGAAACAATATCAAGCACCTGCATATCGGGAAGATCCTCCTCGTCACCATGGAGGCTCTTAAAGTCAGAAATTCCGTTCTCTTCCAGCATATCGAGGAGCTCAAGCTCGGTTCTGGCAAGCTCCGCTTTCACCCTGTTATCTTCGCCGACAAATCCGATATTGATATCTGAATAAGGGCATGGAAGAAGAAAAATATCCTTGGAAAAGAACATTTTTTCACTAACGTTATAGGTGTGCGGTTTACGGCAGAATATACAAGGCACCGTTATTCGCATCTGCCTTTCATCCTTGCGATATACAACCTGCATCTCGCTCTCTCCACATGTACATTTAAGCTTAATCATATCTGCGGAAAGGCTAAAGAGTCCAACTACACTTATTACGCCCGATCCACATTCGGGACAACGGTATGCAACTGTCGTTTTTTTAGAATCGATCACCATAAAAGTCGGAGGCCAAGCGGTCTTAGGA
>JAZUBI010000151.1:0-19379 GCA_045638385.1 Eubacteriales bacterium | reverse complement strand
CCGTAAGACTTTCTTTCTGAGCAAAGACGGTAAAAATCGTTAGTCTTCTACTCATCCGTCTCGGCTTCGCCGAGCCACCTTCCCTCACAAGGGAAGGCTTACGCAAAGCGGAATCCAACAAAAATTTGAAGCCGTAACCCCCCTATAAATTGCAATTTATTTATCTGAGAATTACAAAAACAGCTCCGCAGAGATGCGGAGCTGTTATATTCTTTAGTGATGTCTTGCGTGGCGGTCGAAGTGGGGGAGATTCAATCTTCTCTTACTGGAGTTTGCGGGCTTTTCGGTAATATCGCCTGCCTTGGTAAGAGCCCACTTGGTTGCAACGGGACCGAATATCTCATAGACCAATACCGCAAAGAGTATTACAAAACGGACTACGTTCGCTACGTCTGCGGAAATGATGCCGTCCTTTGAAACCGTGCTAACCATTCCGAGCGCAACGCCCGCCTGCGGAAAGAGTGTTATTCCGAGATATTTTATTATGTCGGGCGAGCATTTTGTCATCCTTGCAGACGACATAGCGCCGAAATATTTGCCTAAGCAACGCGAGATTATGTACACTACACCTACAAGCACGAGTATCGGCTGGAGGAATACGCTAAGGTCGAGCTCTGCTCCGCTGATTACAAAGAACACTATAAGCAAGGGCTTGCTCCAGCTGTCCGCTCTTGACATCATCTCGTCAGAGCATTCGCAGACGTTGCAGAATATCGTTCCGCACATCATACATGTGAGAAGCGAGGAAAATCCGATATGTACACCGCCGACGTGGAGATTTTTGAGCTGGGTCAATGCGACCGTTGCGAAGATAAACGCGATAACAAGGCTGAGACGGTTACTGTTCGAATGGAACATCTTTTCAAGCTTTGAAAGAACGTATCCAAGTATCGCGCCGAGAAGGAGCGATGCCACGATCTCTATAACAGGCTCAAGAACTATGGAGACCATGCTGAGGTCTCCGCCCTGGATTGCCTTTGCAACTCCGAAAAGAACTGCGAATATCACAAGTCCCACCGCGTCGTCAAGCGCGACTATGGGAAGAAGAAGATTAGTAAGCGGTCCTCTTGCCTTGTACTGACGGACTACCATCAAGGTAGCGGCAGGCGCGGTAGCGGTGGCGATTGCCGCAAGGATGAGCACCGCGGGCATCGGGAGATAGTCAACTCCCGTTGTTGCGATCAAGAGATAGTGAAGTCCGAAAAGCACCGCTACGCATACAGCGCTGGTAGCGACAGCCTGGAAAATTCCGATAACGGTTGCCTGCTTTCCGGTCTTTTTAAGCTCGGAAAGGCGGAACTCGCTTCCTATCGAAAACGCTATAAAGCCAAGCGCGATCTCGCTTATTATGCTGAGCATTTCAAGATGTTCACTGCCCTTAAAGCCAAGCGTGTATCCGCCGGGGAGCATGAAAGAGCCAAGGCAAAAGCTGCCTACTATAATTCCCGCAACGAGGTAACCCGTGACCGCAGGAAGCTTGAAAAGCTTACATACACGCGACATCAAAAGTCCCGCAAGCGCGGCGACCGATATGCTGAGTAATATCTGTACGTGATCCATTGTGTTTTCTCCTATTGATAAAGGGCGATTAAAGCCCTGAAATTGCGCACCTTGATATTATATGCCCAATATCAAAATTTGTCAATAGATAAAGCAAATAAAAATAGCACAAAATGCACCTTTTTTTATGACATATTGATAAAAGCGCGCGAGATCAAATATCTCGAGCGCTTTTTGTGGGTGTTGTTAAATTTTGATTTGTCGAACTGTTTAATTTGTATTTCATGGCTATAAATTTCCCTCACATCACGCTTTGCGTTAGCCTTCCCTTGTGAGGGAAGGTGGATTTTGACGCTTGCGGCAAAAGACGGATGAGTAGAAGACTATCGATTTTAACCGTCTTTGATGCGAGAAAAAGTCTTAGGGTGTAAGGCATTGGTGCACACGCATGATTAACGGTAGACACGGTGGCGTATTCTACTCATCCACCACTGCGTGGTCCCCCTTCCCTCACAAGGGAAGGCTAACGCAAAGCGAACCCAAACAAAAATTTGAATCCGTGAACTCACCCATAAATTGCAATTTATCGCACAACGTGAAAACAGAGGAATCCTCGGACTCCTCTGTTCATTATTATATTAAGCCTTATCCGCCAATTCAAGAATCTCTTTCTTATCAAATTTGAACTGGCATATCTTTCTGTGCTCTTCTCCGCACGCGTCAAATGAAACAAGCGTGCCGTCGGGGTTAAATCTGTCGTGAAGATCGCAACGGTGGTCGCCACGGGCATACTTTCCGTCACATATCTGTGCTACAAGCACATCCCTCTTGGTCTCAAAATCATAGAACCATATTCTGCGGCGGTCGGGATCGGGCCACGGATAGCCGTCACCGATAAAGCATGTTCTGTCGGGATGATAGATGCAATGGATGTCTCCGTAGTCAATGTTTTCATTGTTCAATGCGGTGATCTCGCCCGTTCTGTCATCCACAAAATATATTCCCCAGGTAGGAAGAAGCGAATATGTCATTATCACACTGTCATCCTTCCAGTTGTAGTGCGAATTTCCAACGTAATTCGTGCGCGCCTTCATATCGCTTCCGTCGCGGTTGGCAGTTATGAGCATTGTTCCCCACTTTGAGCCTTCCTCGGGAAAATCGCGGAGCAGGAACAAAAATCTTGATGCGGAGGGATTAAACGTGATGTGGTTTACCACTATCTTGTGACTGCAATGAGGCTCCTGCGGATATGCCGCCTTGAGCTGTGCATAGTTGATTATCAGCTTCGATGTGTTGTTTTCAATGTCAACAAGGAAGATCCCGTCCTCTGCGGGTGCGTTGTCGTCGAAAAATCTGTCCTTATAATTACAATATCCGTATCCCGCGCGGAAATCCCATACGCGCGGAAAGTTTATCGACAATCCCCACTTGCGATCCTTGGACAGATTGGCAAGAGGCATGCAGATCTCTCTCTCGGCTCCTGTGTGGATGTTCTTTATAACTCCGCAAAATTCTCCGTTGCGGTAGTCATTATAAAAAATACTCTCGTCATCAAACCACTGAAGCTGTGCGCCCTGCTGGAAATTCCATGCGTGTGTCTCGGCAACCTTGTGGAACACCTTATCTTCAATAGTTATGTATCCAAGCTCGCAGATGTCATCCGCTGTCGGGATTCTGTCGTTAAATTTGACTCTGTGCGTCAAATGAATCTTCGATTCCTTATCGTAAGGCTGAAGATCGTAATACGCAAAGAAATAATCATACCCATCATCAGGGCTTATCGTGTCTATTTTTACAAGAGAAATGTCTTCCATTACGTGTTTTCCCTTTCGCTGTTATTTTTCATAATTATATCACTCATCGTGCTAAAAATCAATAGCTGTTAAGAAAATACGGGATTTAATTTCCACTATCTTTCTCAGCGCACTTTCCTCTAAAATGTTATTTATTATAGTGTAGAGGTTTTTGGAAGGTGGGGTGGGTGCAGGGAGGGGCGGAAACCTTTTTCCTCATAAAAAAGGGCACCTGCGGTGCGGCAACCTCGTGTGTCGTTATCCTTTGCGCAAGTGCATCCCTCGATGGTATTCCCTTTTATAGCTTAGAGGTTTTTGGCGGATGAGGGGGTGCACGGGGCGAGGGTACCTTTTTCCTCTGAAAAAAGGTACCCTCTCCCCCTGCATTATAATGCATCTCCAATTACTGTGCTGCGTCAACGATAGCTGCGAAAGCCGCGGACTTCAAGGAAGCGCCGCCGATAAGGCCGCCGTCAACGTTCTCCTTAGAGAGGAGCTCTGCAGCGTTCTTGTCGTTCATAGATCCGCCGTACTGAACGATGGTCTGCTCTGCGATCTCTGCGCCGAACATTTCAGCAACAGCCGCGCGAACGTAGCCGTTACCCTCGTCAGCCTGGTCAGCGGTTGCGGTAACACCGGTGCCGATAGCCCAAACGGGCTCGTAAGCGATGATAACGTTCTTCATCTGCTCCGCGGTAACGTTTGTGAGAGCCATCTTAGTCTGGAACTTAAGAAGGGTCTCGGTGTAGCCAAGCTCTCTCTGCTCAAGGGTCTCACCTACGCAAACGATTGCCTTAAGGCCTGCGTTAAGAGCCGCAAGAGTGCGGAGGTTTACGGTCTGGTCCGTCTCACCGAAGTACTGTCTTCTCTCGGAGTGACCGATAACTACGTACTCAACACCTGCCTCGCAGAGCATCTCTGCGGAGATCTCGCCGGTGTATGCGCCCGATGCCTTGAAGTGAACGTTCTCTGCACCGATCTTTATGTTAGAGCCTGCGGCAGCCTCAACAGCCGCGGGAATGTCGATTGCGGGTACGCAAAGAACAACGTCACAGTTATTCTTACCTGCAACGAGGGGCTTCATCTCATTGATAAGAGCCTTTGCACCGTTGGGTGTCATATTCATTTTCCAGTTTCCTGCGATAACATATCTTCTCATCTTAATTATTTCCTTTTGTTTTTATTTTTTGCAGGGGAGGAGCAAGCCCCTCCCCCTACGGATTTTATTTTAAATTACTTATCCTGAAGTGCTGCAATGCCGGGGAGCTCGAGTCCTTCCAAGAATTCCAAGGAAGCTCCACCACCGGTGGAAATGTGTGTGATTCTGTCAGCGAAGCCGAGAGTCTCACATGCAGCCGCAGAGTCACCACCGCCAACGATGGAGATGCAATCGCTCTCTGCAAGTGCTCTTGCTACGGAAATGGTTCCCTTTGCGAGAGTGGGGTTCTCGAATACGCCCATAGGTCCGTTCCAAACAACGGTCTTTGCGTTCTTAACAGCATCAGCGTAGAGAGCCATGGTCTTTGTACCGATGTCAAGTCCCTCTTTGTCAGCGGGGATCTTGTCGGAATCAACTACCTCTACTGCGATCTCAGCATCGATGGGGTTCGGGAAACCGTCTGCAATGGTGGTATCCACGGGAAGGAGAAGCTGAACACCGTTCGCCTCTGCCTTAGCCATCATTTCCTTGCAGTACTCGATCTTGTCGGTATCAAGGAGAGAATTACCTACGCCATATCCCTTAGCTGCGAGGAAGGTGTATGCCATACCGCCGCCGATGATAAGAGTGTCAACCTTAGAGAGGAGGTTGTTGATAACGTTGAGCTTATCGGAAACCTTTGCACCGCCGAGGATTGCAACGAAGGGTCTCTCGGGATCAGCCAATGCCTTACCCATAACACCGATCTCCTTGCCGATGAGGTAACCGCAAACTGCAGGAAGATATGCAGCAACACCAGCGGTGGATGCATGCGCTCTGTGTGCAGTTCCGAATGCGTCGTTTACATAAAGTCCGTCCTCGCCGCAGAGGTCAGCCAAAGCCTTTGCGAACTCGGGCTTGTTCTTCTCCTCGCCTGCATCGAAACGAACGTTCTCAAGAAGAACGCAGGTGCCGTTCTCCATAGCGGCGATCTTTGCCTTTGCATCGTCGCCTACGATATCGGAAGCGAATGCTACCTTACCGTCGAGGTACTCGTTGAGCTTGTCTGCAACGATCTTAAGGGAGAACTTCTTAACGTCCTTCTTTGCCTTCTCGAAGTATTCCTCTGTTGCAGCTGCCTGCTCTGCCTCAGGAAGCTCTGCTACCTTCTTAAGCTCCTTCTTGGTGAGCTTAAATCCGGGTGTAAATACGTTGTGGGGCTTGCCCATGTGGGATGCGAGAATAACCTTTGCGCCCTTAGCCATAAGGTACTTGATTGTGGGGAGTGCCTCTACGATTCTCTTGTCAGAGGTGATAACTCCATCCTTGCTCGGTACGTTGAAGTCGCAACGAACGAAAACCTTCGTGCCTGCGTTGATTACAACGTCTTCAATAGACTTCTTGTTGTAGGTCATTTTGTTTTCCGCCTTTCATTTTATATCCGCGGGCGTGCCCGCTCAAATTTTTTTACCAAATTATAGTTTACCACATTTTCTGCTTTTTATCAAGGGGTTTTCAGTAAAAATTTCACAATAACCTTCATTATTTTTGTGACATAATTACCAAAATGGCGCTCCCGGGGCACGGGAACGCCATTTGTGCTTTGAAAAGCAGGTGGGTAAGCCGTTTTTGACTATGTTGAGTGCCTTATCCCAGCTCATCCTCATATCGCCGAGACTGAGCTTGCAGGGTCCGTCGATTCTCGCCATATACACGACTATCATTACAAGCGCGGCATTTTGCGCAACCGCAGTAGCTATACCGACACCGACGGCGCCCATCTTAAATCCGAGAACCATAATTAAGACGAGCCTATAAGCAAATTGTTTATATCTCCCGACGCGCCGACAGCTCCCATGGCAAATGAGCCGTTGGGGGCAAAGTTGCCAACGACTACCATATCCGCCGCGTGATAAAGCGCCTGCAGAACAGATGTCGCCATCAGAGGCATTGCAAACCTCAGCATGTTAAAAAATATAGGTCCCTCTGTAAAATCGACTGTTTTTCTCTTTCTTATTCCGTGCATGCTCATGTACTTGATCTCCTTACATACACATAAAAATAGCAATATTTCTGCTACCTTGTAGTTTATCACTGCACATCATGTTTTTCAAGTGCTTTTTTAAAAAGAGTGAAAAATATTAAAATAACGTAAAAATTATTAAATCCATTGAATATTTTGTCTTCAAAAAAGCGATCTCGCGTATCGAGATCGCTTTTTTGCATATTGTTGGTGTTTTTACAACATTACCGGTTCATCTGCTTTGAGCTGCTCGCTCTCTCTCACCTTTTTGCGATAGCAGACTATAAACGCTATCATTGCCGCAAGGCTGGTCAATATCCAAGCCAATGGGTATGCTACATAGAGCATGGTTACGTCTCTCGGCAGATTAGGCAATACAGCGTATATCCACAAAAGCTTGAAGCCGCACAAGCCTGCAACAGAAATTACCATTGCGGCGACCGCCTTCTTCATTCCCTTGAGCGCCGAGGTGAAGCATTCGTAAATTCCGAGCATGAAATAAGGCAGGCAGACAACAATGATCATCTTCATTCCCTCTGCTCTTATCAGGATAGAATCCGCATCGTCTCCGGGGGCGTAAAGCGAAAGCAGTGCGTCTCCGAATACCGTAACGATCGCCCCGAGCACAAGTCCGATAGCAACGGTCATTACAAGTGACATAACTATGATCCTTTTAACTCTGTCGTATCTTCTCGCGCCTACATTCTGGCTTACTATCGTCAAAACTGCGGTGGCAAAGCCGCCGAGCACGACGCCGATATATCCCTCAAGGTTTCCCGCGGCAGTAGCTCCGGCTATAACAATTTCACCGTAAGAGTTCTTCGCGGCCTGAACAAGCACGTTTGAAAGCGCGGTTATTGTACTTTGAAGACCTACCGGGATTCCGTTTTGGAGAATTCCTATTGTCATCTCCTTGAATACGGCAAGCTTTTTGAAGCTGAAATTGCACATACCCTCAAGTCTCATCATATAAACGACGATCATAACAGCTGCCAATATCTGCGCTACGGCGGTTCCTATTCCGACACCTGCCGCGCCCATTCCGAGGCCAGCGACTGCTATAAGATTGGCAACAACGTTCGCCGCTCCCGAGATAGCCATAAATATCATTGTATGATATGTGTCTCCCGCGGCGCGCAGCGATGCGGAAAGAAAGTTTAGCACCATCATCGCCGGTATGCCTATAAAATAGGCTCTCATATATGCGGTTGCATCAACAAGCATATTCCCAGGGACTCCGGTCAATTTGAGCAAGGGCTCTGCCAAAATAAAGCCCACGATCATAAGAGCGATTCCCGAGAAAAACGCCAGCACGGTTGCCGTATGTATGTATTTTTGAACCTCCGCTTCTTCTTTCGCGCCTATCTTTTGCGCTACGCATATGCCGACTCCGGCGGCAATGCCCAAGAAGAAGTTTATAAATACGCGGATAAGCGGATTGCACGCGCCTACCGCGCCCATTGCGAACGCGCCGTTTTTCGCAAACTGTCCGACAACGATCATATCCGTTGAATTGTACAGAGTTTGCAGAAGGTGGTTTGCTATAATGGGCAGAACGAATATTATCATCTTTTTCAGTATCGGACCTTCTGTAAAGTCAACGTACTGCTTTTTCTTGATCTTACTCATTCGCTTTTCACCTTTCGATCATTTTTTAACATTATACACCTCAAAGGAATTTGTGTAAATGGAAATTTTCCACTTTCTGATGTAAAAAATCGCAGAAACGGCGATCTCCAAGCAGAGCCGCCGTCTCATTTCTTTAAATTTCCACTACTAATTCGTTGGCATGGGATTTTTTTGAAAATTTTTTAAACACAAACACAAGAATGATCGCGTCCGCCATTGCCGTAATCAGCCAAGCTACGGGCGAAGCAAGGTGCATTACCCCAACGTTCTCCGGGAACATTGTATAGGCAACCGCCGTCCACACAGCCTTTACGCCGCACAGACAAATGATCGAAACGGTCACAGAGGTACCCGTCTTTTTCATTCCGTTGAGTGAATTGGCAAGACACTCTACCATTCCATAAAGGAAGTACGGCACACAGTAGATCAAGAGCCTCAGCTCTGCCGCCCCCATTACCAAGGTGGGATCAAGAAGCGCATCATCCTCCGATATATAAAGTCCAAGCAAGGAATCGCTGAATATATAGCACACAAGTCCCATCAAAAGTCCGATGACAGCTACCGCCAAGACTATCATAATGATCGATTTTTTAACTCGGTCGTATTTTTTTGCTCCGATATTCTGGCTTACGATCGTCAACAGAGCAACCGCAAGAGCGTTTGTAATTGAACCTATGTATCCAGCCAACGAGTTGGCCGCGGCGGTGCCCGCAATTACAACGTCACCGTATAAATTGATGTATCCCTGCACGAACATGTCTGCAATCGGGGTAATTCCGTTCTGAAGTCCTATCGGAATACCCGTGTAAAGTATTCCCTTTACCGCATCTTTGGCAAGCGTGAGCTTTTTGAAGCTGAAATGACACATTCCGTCCATTCTCATCATGTATCCGATCATCAGCGAGCCGCCTACGATCTGCATGACGGTAACTCCGACTCCTGCGGCAACTGCACCAAGACCAAAGCCTAAAACCAATATTACTGTTGTTAAGAGGTTAGCCGCACCTGCGATAGACATAAATATCATTGTGTGATAGGTATCTCCCGATGCTCTGAGCGACGCCGACATGGCATTCAGTACCATCATTACAGGAAATCCGAGATAGTATGCCACCATATAGGCAGCCGCCTCGCTCATCATCGAATCGGGTACCGATGTAAGAGTTAAAAACGGCTTTATCGTCGCAAAACCGATCAGCATCAGTGCAGTACCGCCGATCAGCGAGAGCATAGCGGAGGTATGAATGACCCTTTCCACTTCTTTTTCGTCATGCGCTCCTATCTTCAAGGCAACAAATATACCGGTTGCGGCAGAAACACCTGAGATAATGTGCATCATAAAGCTGAGCATAGTCGCACTCGCGCTCATTGCTCCCATCGCAACAGAGCCACTCTCCGAATATTGGCTCACCACCATCATACCGACCGATGTGTAGGCGGTCTGTAAAAACTGATGGATAAGCAACGGCCAGATGAAAATAAGTATATTTTTTATTATCGGGCCGTTGGTAAAATCAATAGCCCGTTTTTTAGCTAAGGCGCTCATTTGTTTGCTCCTCATTTTTGTTAAATGCTTTCGCTCACATTATATATTCAATCCGACGCAATGTAAATAACAAATACTATCTTTTACATTGCAAAAATTGAACGTTGCAGGTCATCAAAGTGTCTCCGGGATAGCTCTGTGATTTAATGCAAATTAAAAGCGGCAAGCACTCGCAATTCAAATGAGTGCTTGCCACCGTTTTTGATATGTTTATGTGTTTAATTTAGCAAGACTTAAGCCATGCTTTTGATCGGCTCAGGCTCGGTCTCTTTTGCGACACGCGCATCTCTGCGGCGTATCAGCTCACGGTAATATTTTACAACAAAGACAGCAAGTCCCGAGCTTGTAATTATCCAGGTTACGGGATATGCCATATACAGCACGCCGATATTGTCCGGGAAGAACGGGCATACCGTATATATCCAAAGAATACGGAGCGCGCACGAGCCTATGACGGAAACGACCATGGATATTAAAGACTTACCCATTCCCTTAAGCGTACCGCTTACGCATTCCATTATTCCGCAAAGGAAATAGGGGCATCCTACGAACAAAAGCTTTATAAATCCGGATTCTCTTACCGCAATCGCCACGGCATCGCTACCGGGGGCATAGATCGAAAGCAGGGGCTTATGCAAGATCATTACAAGTCCCGCAATTGAAAGTCCGACTACCGATACCATAACGAGCGCAATCAGCATCACGCGCTTTATTCGCTCGTATTTCGCCGCGCCGACGTTTTGGCTGACAACCGTGATCGTCGCGATGGACACCGCATTCATTGCTACATAAATAAAGCTTTCTATATTATTCGCCGCTCCCGATCCCGAAACCGCAACGTCACCAAAGGAGTTGATGCTTACCTGAATGAGCACGTTCGAAATTGCAAATACAACGCTTTGAAGTCCCGTGGGAAGACCGTTTTGCATTATTCCCATTATCATTCTTTTGCTTGCGCCGAGTTCCCTTATATAGATGCGGCATACTCCGCTCGTTTTCAGCATATAGATAACGATCATTATAGCGGAAATATACTGAGATATGGCGGTTGCAATACCGACTCCGACCGCGCCCATTCCGAATCCCAAAACCATAAGGAAGTTTATTGCAACGTTTGCAAGACCGGATATTGTAAGGAAGATCAAGGGTCTCTTGGAGTCTCCCGAGGATCGCAGCGCACTTGCCATAAAGTTATATACCAAATTGGCAGGCATACCCAAGAAAACCGCTTTCATATAAAGAGTTGCCTCAGCTAAAAGAGTATCGGGAGTATCCATCCATATAAGCATGGTCCTCGCAGTAAAGAAACCGAACAAACCAAGCACAATTCCGCATATCAAAGATATAACGGCCGCTGTATGTACGTATTTTTTTACCTCATCAAGTCTCTTTGCACCTATGTTCTGCGCCACGCAGATTCCGACACCGACAGAAAGACCGATAAAGAAATTTATAAAAAGTGTGAAAAGCGATCCGCACGCGCTGACCGCTCCCATAGAAAAGGAGCCGTTAGGCGCGAAATTCGCCACCACTATCATATCCGCTGAGTTATACAGCGACTGTAAAAGTGCTGTTGCCATAAGCGGCAGGGCAAATTTTATCATTTTGCCGCTTATTCGTCCTTCGGTGAAGTCGACCATCGGCTTTTTGACTTTTGCTGTGCTCATTCCCCGTTCTCCTCTCCGCGATTTTTTACGCTCTACACACATTGTACACCTTTTAAGATAAAAGTCAATAGATTTTCCACTTTTAAAAAAGTTTTTTTATTCGAAGCAAGTCCTCGTTGACAAATCGTCTGAGTGTATGATATAATTTAAGTTGATATACTATTTTCCCATTGCATGCACGAAAGGAGAGGTCATATGCTTCTTCACACGCCTAAAAAGATGATCTCATCTGATAAAGTCACCGCACTTCCTGCGCCGCTCACGCTTTCTTTTGACAGCGAGGGGCTTTCTTGTGTTGCCGAAATATTCTCCTCTCTCGCGGAAAAAATACTCGGTATCAAAGCAGTATATGTGCGCACGGATGCGTTTATAAACATTTCGGCGCTTGCACAGAATATGGCAGACGAGGAGTACATCCTCGAAATTACCGAGAATGCGGTCAACATCCAAGCATCCGGCAAAAACGGAGTTCTTTACGCACTCGGAACTCTGCTCACCCTTGCAAAAAAAGAGGGCGGACGCACAGTTTTACCTGTTTGCTCGGTACACGACGAGCCCTATGCTCCCATCCGCGGAGCGCATTTTTACATGCCCGCGCGCGAAGGAATAGACGAATTTAAAAAGCTTATCGATTCGATGCTCGTCATGAAAATGAACACCCTGATCCTTGAGGTCGGCGGCGGTATGCAATACGACCGTCATCCCGAGATCAACACAGCATGGGAAAAATTCTGCAAAACCATTGATAATATGCCCGGAGTAGACGGATCGAGAAGCTTTCAGGGCGCAGACCTTTATTGGAAGGACTCGCTTCACACCGAGCTTGCAGGCGGTTCATATCTTACAAAGGACGAGGTGCGCGACATCGTAAAATACGCCAAGGCGCGCGGCATGAACGTTATACCCGAAGTTCAGGCATTGAGCCATGCTTACTATCTCACAGTGGCGCATCCCGAGATCGCAGAGCTTTCCTTTGACATATTCCCCGACACATATTGCCCATCCAACGAAAAGAGCTACAAGCTTTATTTTGACGTAGCCGACGAGGTTCTTGAGGTCTTTGAGCCCAACACCGTTTCGATCGGTCACGATGAGATCCGCGTTCTTGGCTGGTGCGACAAGTGCAAGGACAAGAGCGGTCACGAGCTTGTCGGCGGCGACGTATGCAGGCTTCACGATTTCTACGCATCCCGCGGCGTTCGCATTGCTATGTGGGCGGAATCCGCGCAGAGATTCGTAAGTCACCGCGGAGCTATCATAGGAGAGAGCGATGAGGAGAGGATCGACGTATTCGGTCGCTATTACCGTCTCCCCGCAACCTCAAAATCGATAGAGATGCTCCCCAACGATATTCTTATGCTCGATTGGTATCACTCCGCAGGATACACGAGTGAGGACGGGTTTGACGAGCGCGGATTTGAGGTAATATACGGCAATTTCCACGCAAACCTCTTCTCTGAGTTTGGTAAACGCTCCAAAAAAGGCTGTTTCAGAGGCGCGGAGGTTTCCTCCTGGTGTACGCCCAACGAAAAAACGCTTGCCGACGACGGTATTCTGTTCCAGCTTATGTTTGCGGCATCGATCCTTTGGTCTGCCGACTACGACAATTCAAAATACAATGAAACAATAGACAAGGTGCGCGGCTTTGCTCACTATATCAGAGAGATATACGGACACCGCTCTGTTTTGAGAGACGCGGATAAGCTTGAAGAGATTTTTGCTTCAAGAGACGGCGAAGAGAGCTATGTGGATCTTGCATCAGCCGACATTGCCGACGTAAGCCTCAAGGATAAGCTCCGAGGCTTCGGCAGGCTCACGCCAAGACGCATTGACGAGGGTGTTTTCATTATCCAAAAGGAATTTTACGCCAGCTCGATCCTCTTCCTCCACAACGCCAAAAAGGAGCTTCCCTTCCTGCCAAGCTATTTTTACAGAAGCGAAAAGGATCTGGGTCTTGCCTCCTACGCAGTAAAATACGAGGACGGCGACGTGGAATGTGTCAACATCTACTTCGGCAAGCAGGTCGGCGCGGAATCGGTAAGCTATTCCCGTCATCTTGACGGAGAGGTCAAGGGACACGAAATAGATGCGGAAATATCCGGCAAAAAAGCCGCGGATCTCCCCTGCTATTTCACAGCCGACCACGCACATATGGAGTCCTTGACATACCACACCACGGTGATCTTTGATAATAACGTGGCGCTTTTCGGACACGAATGGATCAACCCGCATCCCAACAAAAAAATAGTGGCTATCCGCCCCTATACCTTCAGACGAGACTACTCGCTCTATGACAGTCGGGCCGACCGATCGCAGGCGGTATCGCTCTACGCAATTCTTGCGGCAACAGATAAATGAAATTGAAACGAGGTAAAAATCATGATATACATGTTTTTGGCAGACGGATTTGAAGAGGTAGAGGCTCTTTGCCCTCTCGATATTCTCCGCCGCGCAGGACTTGAGGTGACTACCGTTGGAATAGGCGGAAAGGACGTTATTCAGGGAGCGCACGGCATTACCGTTCACGCAGATATCCCCGATATTATGTACCGTGACTCCTCCCCCGATATGCTTATCCTTCCCGGAGGTATGCCCGGCTCAAAGAACCTTGATGAATCAAGGATAGTCGACGCCGCACTTCGCGCCGCGAGCAGAAACGGCGCTTATCTCGCCGCCATCTGCGCCGCTCCCATGGTGCTTGGCAAGCGCGGTTTGCTTGAAGGCAAAACGGCTGTTTGCTTCCCCGGATTTGAGGAATATCTCATTGGCGCATCGGTTGACGGATCAAAAGCCGTATCCCGTGACGGAAAGGTCATCACCGCAAAGGGCATGGGGGCCGCATTTGACTTTGGACTCGAGCTTGTAAGATGCTTCAAAAACGACGGCACCGCAGAGAATATAAAAGCATCGGTTTTTGCAAAATAATAAAATCAAGGATAAAAAATGGAACAAAATAAAAAAGACGAGCTTTCCGAGCTTTCCGAGCTTTCCTTGAATTTCGACGCGCTTGAAAACGAGCAATCCGAGACTGATGTCAGCGAATCCGAGCTTGACGCAGTAATGGAAGCCGATGAAATCAAGAAAGCTGAGTCAGAGGTGACCGAATATACAGAGCCCCCTCCCGAAAATCCTCCGGAGGATACGGAGTGCGGCGATGAAACGGAGTCCGAGCCCGCGGCAGAAAAGCCAAAGAAAGCCCCCAAAAAGAAAAAAGAGAAAAAGCCGAAAAAGGAGCGCCGACCCAAAGCTCCCCGTGTGCCTCCAACGCCCATAGAGGAGCCTGCTCTGCCCTTGCTTGTTTCGGCTATCGTGTTCACAATATCGCTTTTCGCTCTTATAACGAACAAATTTATCTATCAATTTTCAAACGAGCTTCTTGCTCCGGTAATATTGCAGATCGTGGCTCTCGTGATCCCCGCATATCTTGCGATAATGCTCGGATCGTCAAACAAGAGCACCTCCGCTCAGCTAAAGGAAATAAGCTGTAAGTCCATTCGCGCCGATCACGTTTTCTTTATGATATTCGCCGCGATGTTTACCATGTGCGCCTCTCTTGCTTTGACTCTTATGCTTGGTGGCGCGACAAGCGCCGCAAGGGGTATAACCCTGCTTGGCACGTTTACGGCAGGCGTGAACGAATTTACCGTTTCTGCCCCTTATCTCATATTGACGTACGTTATCATCCCTGCGATTGCGGAGGAGGTGCTTTTCAGAGGGCTCATATTCTCACGGCTTGAAAAGATAAGCTTCCCGTTTGCGGCTTTTGTAAGCTGTGTGCTGTCTGCGCTTTACGGATTCTCACTCGGCGGATTTATCCCCGCGCTCTTCGTAAGCCTGATGGCTGTGACTGTGCTTTATACCACTGGATCGCTTATCGCCTGCATGATCGTTCATGCGCTTGTAAACCTTTACAAGCTATTCCTTGAAGCCAACATTTCGGCTTACTTTATCTCATCGCTCAACAATCTTCTTCTGATAGTCACGGTTGCAATAGCACTCTTTCTATCCGCTCTTCTCTTTTTCTCGGAGGGCGCAAGAATATTCCGCGAGCGCTCGCAAAGCATTGCGGACGGCAACGCCAAAAGTGCAAAAAAGCTTATTGGGATAAAGCGCGTATTGCTTGATACACGCGCAATGCTCGCATACACGCCAAGTCTTGTTTTCACTGCAATCTGCCTTGCGTCCTTTATCGGCGCGGTAGTTATAAGCTTACTGACACTATAAATACGGATCGGAGACAAAAATGGACAACAATCAAATGAAAAAACGCTACGGCCTGTTTACTGCTATATGTATGGTCGTAGGCATCGTAATCGGATCGGGTGTATTTTTCAAGGCTGAGGATATCCTAAGCTACACGGGCGGAAACATGCTCATAGGAATACTCGCCTGGATCATAGGCGGTGCGGTAATGATAATCTGCGCATTCAACTTTGCAAATTTCGCAACGAGATATCTCAAGGTAAACGGTGTTGTGGATTATGCCGAATCCATAGTAGGCCCTCGCTACGCCTATATGACCGGATGGTTTTTAACTACTATTTACTACCCCGCAATGACATCCGTTCTCGCTTGGGTATCTGCAAGATACACTCTCGTTTTGTTTGATCCGCAAGCGGATATAACAAGCGGACTTTGCATGGCTCTCGGATGCTTCTATCTCTGCCTTGCTTACTCGCTCAACGTTCTCTCCCCCAAGCTTGCGGGCAAATTCCAGATAAGCGCAACCGTTATAAAGCTCATTCCCTTGGGCGTTATCATGGTAGTCGGTATCACCGTAGGACTTATAAACGGCAATACTACCGAGGCGTTTGCGGCATCTGCAAGTACAAGCGGCGGCAACTTTGACAGCGTATTCGCAGGTGTCGGAGCTGCGGCGTTTGCATATGAGGGATGGATAATCGCAACCTCAATCAACTCCGAGCTTAAGAACGCAAAGAAAAATCTTCCTCTCGCGCTTGTAATAGGAACCGCTATCATTATGGCAGTCTACATTATTTATTTTGTAGGACTCACCGGAGGAGCATCGATCAGCGTTCTCGGACAGAGCGGAGGAGCAACGAAATCCTTTATCGGTCTTTTCGGAAACGTAGGAAACACCGTAATACACGCATTTATCGTTGTGTCCTGCCTTGGAACTCTCAACGGACTGATGCTCGCAAACACAAGATCTCTCTATTCGCTTTCCGTAAGAGGAAACGGCCCCGCGCCCAACACCTACGCACAGCTTGACCCCCAGACGAACATGCCCTCCAACTCAAGCGCGCTCACGCTTCTTTTCTGCGGAGCATGGTTCTTCTATTTCTACGGAGCAAACCTTACAAATCCCATCTTTGGTCCCTTCAGCTTTGATTCCTCGGAGCTTCCGATAATCACGGCATACGCGCTCTACATCCCGATCTTTATAATATTCATAAAGAAAGAGGGCAAGCAGGGTGTGTTCAAGAACGTGATCATGCCTATCTTGGCAATTATCGCATCTCTCTTTATGATATTCGTTGCGGTTTACGCACACGGTATCACAAAGCACAAGGCCGCCGCCGAAGCAGGAAAATTTGCCTTCCCCGTTCTCTTCTATCTGATAGTTTTCGCGGTGGTAATGGCAATAGGCGCGCTGCTTTATAAATCGAAAAAAGAAAAATAAAATAAAAATGACAGAGAACGCCGTTCTCTGTCATTTTTTCTGCATCAGCAATACCACTTTGGCGGTATCGCGAACTCGTCCGCAAGCGGATCTGCTCCGCCGGAGTTTTTGAAGATCATTTCGATTACGTTTTTCATAATTCTCGCGTCACACACCTGAGTCGGGGCATTTCCCACAAACCCGTCGGTAATCGCCCTGTGATAGCGGAACGCGGTTTCATATTTCGTAAATCTTTTGGAAATATCATCGGTATAATCGGTGTACAGCAGCTTAAAGCTTCTTGTCGCCACCTTGCCCGATTCAAGCTTCACGCCAACCTTTATCTCGCTATCCGACATTCTGTTCGGAATACAGAGCATCTCATCAACGCAATGCAAATAGGTGTTACGGTTGTGCGCCACACCCAAAAGCATTACATATCCGCCGTCCCTATAAAGCTTCCCGTAGCAGCTTTCGGGCGCAGTTCCCGACAAAACGTTTTCGTCGTCGCTTATAAATTCAAGTGCGCGAGTGCGGTCTCCGAACACCGCCATTGAGTGCGTGGGATTTTTCGAGCGGATGCCTCTCGGATCTTTTGCGGCAATGTCGGGGAAAGCGCCAAGGCAGGTTGAATGATCGCTCATATCAAGCGTGATCTCCTTGCCGAGATTGTTCCAGGTGTGCGTGGGAACGCACAAAAGTCCTCCGTCATAGGTAAAATATTCGATCAAAGCATCAAGCAGGGTCTGCGCTCCGCCCTCAAGCGAGCCGACAAGCTTTAGCGAAGAGTGCACCAAAACGACCTTGTTGCGCGGTATATTCATTTTTTCAAGCTGTGAAAAAATCTGTTCCTTTGTGTATATATTCTGCATTTTTAAGCACCTCTCATTTCGGTGACTATTATATCACATAAATTTCAAATTGTAAAGTATATGTTTTGCCTAATTGCGCGCATTCTCCCGATTTTCTTGAAAAGCTTACCGATTTGTGATAAAATAATACACACAGGATCTTTTAAAGGAAACCACCCGATACATCCTTGATAAGCATTTCGATTATTATAAGGCCGACACCGCCAGCATTACCGATCACTTTGAGAGCTGTGAAAAAAACGATCTGATTTTTATAACGAAGGAATATCTGACCCTGTATCTTACTTTTATAAAAGAAAACCAGCGTCTCTTTAAGGTCGCTGTGAAGCGGTTCCACTCTCTTAGCATGGACAACGTATACGAAAAAATGTACGATCACATATTCAACCCCATCCTGTCGCGCTTCAATATTCCCGAAAGCGAGCGCCCTTATGTTATAAAATTCTATATTACCGGTATATTTGCCGTTGTTATGGAATGGCTAAAAGGCAAAAGAGGGGGCCACCCCCCCCGTTTTGTGTTGGCCTACCCGATCGGATTCTGAACTAACTTCCAACCGCTTGACGTGGCGGTTGGAGAACGGTTCGAATTGGCCCATCGGATAAACAAACACAAAGCGGGGGGACGAGCCCCCCGTTTTGCGTTGGCCTACCCGATCGGATTCGAACCGATGACCTTCAGAGTCGGAGTCTGACGCGCTATCCAGCTGAGCCACGGGTAGATAATAAATTGCTTTATGTATTGTATCACAATTTTATACCGTTGTAAAGTGAAAAATATCTTTTTTTAGAAAAAAAGAATAAATTTTTTGAAAAAGTTTAAAATAAGTATTGACAAACTCATTTTTATCTGCTATAATACAGAACGTTGAAAATATTGGGGTGTCGCCAAGCGGTAAGGCATCAGACTCTGACTCTGACATTTCCGGGGTTCGAATCCCTGCACCCCAGCCATAAAACAAAAGAGAGGACTTGTTCCTCTCTTTTGTTTTGTGTCCGCGATGTTTGGTTAATTCGAAACTCGACACCAAATCCGCTTGCGGATTTGCGTAAAGGTTCTTAATCCCTGCGCCTAAAAAAAGACCAAGTCACTTGTTACTTGGTCTTTTTTTAACTAAATCCGTCCTTACAGACGGAATAAATCCCACTATCGTGGGATGAAATCACTTCGTGATGAAATCCGACTTCGTCGGGATAAGAGGACGGATTTAATTTCATCTGAGGCGGCACGCCGAAGATTTCATCCGAACGGAGTGAGGATTTCATCGTGGCAACGCCACGATTTCATTGATAATAGGCGCGATTGGGATGCGAACCCTCTTGCAATCCCCACGGTTTTATGCTATACTAATCTCGAAAGGCGGTGACAATATGTATAATTTTTTGAACGCGCTTTTGTCTGACAAAAAGGGCGGCGAGATTTTCACCTTGTTTGGGGCGTGGCACTTTTCCTATATTGTACTAACGGTCTTTACGGTAGCTCTCGTTTTGCTTTTGCTTAAAAACAAAAGTAAGGATTTGAGAAAAAGGACAACCCGAGCCTTTATTTACATCGCTTTCGGTCTATATCTATTGGATTTCTTTTTGAT
>JAZUBI010000150.1:0-8635 GCA_045638385.1 Eubacteriales bacterium | reverse complement strand
TGTCTTCCTAAGACCGCTTGGCCTCCGACTTGGTATGGAAACGGAGAATGTCCTTTCCTATTACATGAACATCTGCGGGCCAATATTTCTTAAATTTCTCGCACTGCTCCTCAAAGGATTTATCTGGATCGTATCCGATAGCGGTTATATAGTTGGTAAGCGCATCGAGCCATACATAGGTTACGTGACGGGGATCAAAGTCAACCGGGATTCCCCAGCTGAACGATGTACGGGAAACACAGAGATCCTGAAGTCCGCCCTCTACCTTAAGGAAGTTGTTTACCATCTCCTTCTTTCTTGATTCGGGCTGAATGAACTCGGGGTGAGCTTCGATGTGAGCCATAAGCTTGTCGGCGTACTTGCTCATCTTGAAGAAATATGCCTCCTCCTCTGCTCTCTGGACCTCGCGTCCGCAGTCGGGGCACTTGCCGCCCTCTGCCTGAGTTTCGGTGAAGAAGGACTCGCAGGGGGTGCAATACCAGCCCTCGTACTTTCCTTTATATATATCACCCTTGTCGTAAAATTTCTTGAAGATCTTTTTAACCGCATCCTCGTGATAGTCATCTGTGGTGCGGATGAAGTGATCGTAATTTACGTTCATTTTATCCCAAAGCTCGCGGATCTCTCCCGCTACGTTATCAACGTATGCCTTAGGTGTTATGCCTGCTTCCTTTGCCAAGTCCTCGATCTTCTGACCGTGCTCGTCGGTACCTGTGCACATGAATACGTCAAAGCCCATCTCTCGCTTGTAACGTGCCATTGCATCGGTTGCGATTGCCTCATAGGTGTTACCGAAGTGGGGCTTCTTTGAAGCATAGGCTATTGCCGTTGTGATGTAATACTTTTGTTTCTCTGCCATTTTTTCTTACCTTTACATACTGCGAATGGGCAGTATGCCTTTCTTATATTTTCACGCCGCGGAAGATGACTTCCTTCGCGTTATTATTCTCATCTAAGATTATCATATTTGCTCTCTTGCCTGCATCGATAGAGCCTACCTCGTCATACGCGCCTATCATTTTGGCAGGAGATGCTGTTGCGCAATAAAGCGCTTCCTCATACGTTATACCTGCGAATTTTGCGAGATTTTTTACTCCGTCTATCAGCGTGAGAGTGCTACCTGCTATCGCTCCGTCATGCGTTCTTGCCTTGCCGTCCTTTACCGTTACGGGAAGCCCCCCTATCTCATACTCTCCGTCGCGCGCATCGGTTGCCGCCATTGAGTCGGTAATAAGCACCGTTTTATCCTTTTTAAGGGTATATGCAAGCTTCACAGCCTCGGGAGAAACATGGAATCCGTCGCAGATAAGCTCGCAGTACACGCCATCTGTCAGAAGTCCTGCGCCAACTGCGCCTACGTCTCTGTGGTGAAGCGGAGACATGGCGTTATAGGTATGCGTCAAGGCTATTGCGCCGCGCTCAAACGCTCTTGCGCCCTCTGCATAGGTTGCATCAGAATGTGCAAGTCCAAGCGTTGCGCCTCCCTTGATCGCCTCTTTGGCAAAGTCTCCGCTCTCGTCAAGCTCAAGAGCCGCGCTGACATGCGCGTATCCTACGCGCTTCATTTTATTTACAAGCTCGCTTATCTCATTTGCATTAAGAGGTGCGAGAAGCTCTGCATTATGAGCGCCTCTTCTCTTTTCATTGAGATATCTTCCCTCAAGGTGAATGCCTATATATACGCTATTTTCATTTTTGCACTCCGCGCCTATTCTTTCAATGGCACCGTGAAGCTCATCGAGCGTTGCGGTTGCGAGAGTTGCCATTACCGAGGTGCTTCCTCTTTTTTTATATGACTCCGACATCGCGCAAATCATCTCGGCATCTGCGGTACAAAAATCTCCGCAGACACGCCCGTGAGTGTGAACGTCCACAAGCCCCGGCGCGACACGCGCGCCATTGAGGTCTACTATTTCACAATAGCTCCCCGTTATCTCTTCGTCGCAAAGGAAAACCCTTGAAATGACTCCGTCACTGACTGCCACGGAGCCATCAACGAAGCGTTTTTGCTCGCTTTGATATATTTTTCCGTTTTTGTAAAGTACCGTCATAAGATTTTCCTTCCGAATTTGCACATATATGGATATTATATCAAATTTCTCTTTATTTTACAATAGAATTTTAAAATTTTATTATCTTTTAGAAAAATTCTCTCTTTTTCGAGCTGATTTGCGGCTGAATGTAAAAAAAAGTATTACCTTGTAAAAAAAGGGTATAATGGATATTTTTAGGCGGTGATTGTTAATTAAATGTCACAGATTCTTGACATTTTTTTGTCAGTGGCAATTTTTTATAAAATGCGACAAAACTCGACGGTGTGATTTAGTGCATTTTTCACAGATGGGTTTTAAAAAACTCTTGCAATTAAAGAGAAAATCTGTTATAATAATGGTGTGAAAATGTGTCTCTGCCCAAATTGCGCCATTTTGCGATCCGGCGCAGATATACTTTGATTTAAATTTATCATATTTATTTGCCGTTTTTCACGGCAGAAAGGAAAAGAAAATGAAAATTCTTGTCATCAATGCAGGAAGCAGCTCCTTGAAGTATCAGCTTTTTGATATGTCCACCGGTGCTGTTCTTGCAAAAGGCTTGTGCGAAAAGATCGGTCTTACCGGTGCTATTACCCACAAGCGCCCCGGTAAGGAAACTTACGAAGAGGACTACCCCATGCCCACTCACAACGAGGCGATCGCTCTCGTGCTCAAGCTTCTCACAGATCCTGAGCTCGGCGTTATCGCAAGCGTTGACGAGATCAGCGCGGTAGGCCATCGCTTTGCTCACGGCGGCAAGCTCACAAAGTCCTGCTTCCTTGGCGAAGAGGAAATCAAGTACATCGAATCCATTATTCCGATCAACCCCCTCCACGGTCCTCCCGCACTCAAGGGTGTTTCGGCTTGTAAGGCAGTTCTGCCCAATAAGCCCCACGTCGGAGTATTCGATACATCCTTCTATTCGGGCTTTGACAAGAAGTCATACGTATATCCCCTCCCCTATGAATGGTACGAGAAGTACGGCGTTCGCCGCTACGGCTTCCACGGAACCAGCCACCGCTTCGTTTCGGCTAAGGCTTGTGAGTTCCTTGGTATGGATTACGCATCCTCCAAGATCATCTCCTGCCACATCGGCTCCGGATCCTCTATCACCGCTATCGATTGCGGCAAGGCTGTTGATACCTCGATGGGCTTCACTCCTCAGGAGGGTCTCCCCATGGGTACACGTTGCGGTACTATCGACCCCTCTATCGTATCCTACGTTGTTGAGCAGAGCGGCATGACCGTATCTGAGGTGAACGATGCACTTAACAAGAAATCCGGTCTTCTCGGTGTTTCCGGTGTATCCAACGACGCTCGCTACGTTTGGGATGCTGCTGATCAGGGCAATGAGCGCGCTCAGCTCGCTATGGACCTTCTTGTTCACAACGCAAAGAAGATCATCGGTTCTTACGTTGCAGAGATGAACGGCGTTGATATCCTTATCTTCACCGCAGGTCTTGGTGAGAACGACAGACGCACACGTCAGCTCATCGGCGATAACATGGAATTCCTCGGAATCAAGATGGACAAGGATGCTAACATGAACGGTCCTCGCGGAGAGAACATCGTGATCAGCGCACCCGACTCCAAGGTCAAGGTTGTTGTTATCCCCACCGACGAGGAGTATATGATCGCTTCCGACACATACAATCTCGTTAAGTAATTAAAGAAAATAAAAAATTTCACATAAACTTCGAAAGGAAAAAGAAAAAATGGCACAGTCATCCTTTGAAATCAAAAAAGAAATTTGCGACATCGGAAAAAGAATCTACGACCACGGATTCGTAGCGGCTAACGACGGTAATATCTCCGTTAAGGTTGGTCCTAACGAGTTCTACTGCACACCTACCGGCGTATCCAAGGGCTATATGACCCCCGATATGATCATCAAGGTAGACGGTAAGGGCAACAAGATCGACGGTAAGCTCAACCCCTCATCCGAGATCAAGATGCACATGAGAGTCTTCCAGGAGCGCCCCGATGTAAACGCAGTTGTTCACGCTCATCCCCCCGTTGCTACCGCTTTCACGGTTGCAGGCGTAGAGCTTGACCAGTACATCCTCCCTGAGGCTATTCTTACTATCGGTAACGTTCCTACCTGTGAATACGGTATGCCCTCCACCATGGAGATCCCGGATTCTCTTATGCCCTACATCCAGAAGCACGATGCGTTCCTTCTTAAGAACCACGGTGCTCTTACCGTAGGTAACACTCTTCTCCGTGCTTGCTTCACAATGGAAGAGGTAGAGTTCAACGCAAAGATTAACCTTTACGCTCGCCAGATCGGCGTTGGCGCAAACGCTCACATCGAGGAGATCTCCTGCCACGAGCTTGAGAGACTTATGGAGCTCCGCAAGAAGATGGGTCTCCCCGGAAAGCACCCCGGATGCAAGTCCTGCCCCAACAAGGGTACTTCTAACTGCAAGTGCTCTGACGGCAAGTGCAGCTGCGGCAACGGCAATTCCGACGATGCAGTTGTAGCAGAGATTACTCGCAAGGTTCTCGCAGCTCTCGGAAGATAATTCGACCGGGTCGAAATTCCGAGAAAGGAGATCCAATATGGCACTTAATTTGACCGAATCCCAGATAAATGCTATTGTTGCAAATGTCATTTCGGAGATGAAGAAGCCTGCCGCAGCAGCAGAGCCTCGCAAGGCTTGGGACTCCACACAGTATAACGGACGTAAGCTCATCGGAGTTTACGAAACAATGGAGGAGGCGATCGAGGTCGCAAATGCGGGTTATACCGCAGTTCGCTCAATGTCGGTCGCGCAGAGAGAGAAGATCATCACCGCTATACGCGCTCTTACAAGGGCAGAGGCGCCTACAATGGCGGCTCTCGGTGTTGCGGAGACAAAGATGGGCAGAGTCGATCACAAAACGGCAAAGCATCTTCTCGTAGCAGATAAGACTCCCGGAACCGAGGACATCATAGAAGAGGCTAAGACAGGCGACAGCGGTCTTACCTTGACAGAGATGGCCCCCTTCGGCGTAGTCGGTGCTATCACCCCCTCCACCAATCCTTCCGAAACCGTAATTTGTAACAGTATCGGCATGATAGCTGCCGGAAACGGAGTTGTTTTCAACCCTCATCCCGGTGCTATCGCAACCTCCAACTACGCAGTTGACCTTGTCAACCGCGCGGTATACAGTGCAGGAGGTCCCCGTGTGCTCGTTGCGAGTGTGGTAAAGCCCACCCTCGACACAGCAAACGTTATGTACAAGCATCCCTCTATAAAGCTTCTCGTTTGTACGGGAGGCCCCGGAGTTGTTAAGGCTGTTCTCTCCTCCGGAAAGAAGGCCATCGGTGCCGGCGCGGGAAATCCCCCCGTTATCGTTGACGACACGGCTGATATAGATAAGGCTGCCCGCGACATAATCGACGGATGCACCTTTGACAACAACCTTCCCTGCATTGCGGAAAAAGAGGTATTTGTTTTCGACAACGTCGCAGACAGACTCATCGCAGGCATGCAGAAGAACGGATGCATCAAGCTTACAAAGGCTCAGGCTGATGAGCTTGCAAAGGTAGTTCTCGTTGAGAAAACAGACAAGAGCGGAAAGGTAAAGAAAATAGTCAACCGCGATTGCGTTGGACGCGATTGCAGGGTGATCCTTGAAAAGATAGGAATCAAGGTAGGCGACGATATTCGTTGCGCTATCGCTGAGGTTCCCTTCGAGCATGACTTTATTCAGGAAGAGCTTATGATGCCCATCCTCGGTATAGTCAGAGTAAAGGATATAAACGAGGCTATTGATCTTGCAGTCAAGGCGGAGCACGGAAACCGCCACACCGCTCACATGCACTCCAAGAACATCGACAACCTCACCGCGTTTGCACGCGCCGTTGAGACAACGATCTTCGTCAAGAACGCTCCCTCTTATGCGGGAATCGGATTTGGCGGCGAGGGTCACACGACCTTCACAATCGCAGGTCCCACGGGTGAGGGCATTACATCGGCTCGCTCCTTTACAAGAAAGCGCCGTTGCGTAATGGTCGACAGCTTCAGGATAATCTAACGAAAGGAAAATACACAGAATGGATATTACAGCTTCCCAGATCGAAAGCATCGTTCGTTCCGTGATCAGCTCGATGGGCGGTGCCGCACAGAAAAGCGCCGGCCCCATCCCCACGACCGCTCACGTTGCGATGCTTACAGATACAAAGAAGATAGAAGTAAAAGAGCTTCCCATTCCCCCTCTCGGTGACGATGATATTCTCATCAAGGTCGAGGGCGCGGGTATCTGCGGAACCGACGTTCATGAATGGAAGTCCGATCCCTTCGGTCTTATCCCTGTAATCCTCGGTCACGAGGGAACGGGTGAGGTCGTTGCAGTCGGAAAGAACATCAAGGTCGACACCGCAGGAAAGCCATTGAAGGTTGGTGACAAGATCGTTACCTCGGTTATCAGCTGTGGCGATTGCTACGCTTGCCGTATGGTTCCCGGAAGAACAAACCTCTGCGACAATCAGGGGGTTTTCGGTCTTATCGGTGACAAGAGAGGTCAGAATGAGGGTAACAGAGTAAACGGTTGGTTTGCTGACTACATGGTGATCAAAGGCGGACTCGGAGCTACATATTTCCAGGTCAACGAGCTTGACCTGAAGCAGAGAATGATCCTTGAGCTTGCGTGCGTTTGCGTTCACGCGCTTGAGAGAGGTCAGAAGACAGGTCTTCTCAACTTTGGTTCAAAGGTTCTCGTCCAGGGCTGCGGTCCCGTAGGTCTCGTTATGATCACGGTTCTTCGCGCGGCAGGCATCAACCACATCGTTGCGGTTGACGGAAACGAGGACAGACTTAAGGTTGCAGAGAAGATGGGCGCAAAGACCACCATCTGCTTCCGCCGTCCCGATGAGGACACTCTCGACAAGAGAGTTGCCAAGGTAAAGGCTATCGCAAACGGAGTAGGCGTTGATTTCGCATATCAGTGCACCGGCGCTCCCGTAGCAGCAGCTGATATCTACAGCTACATCCGCCGCGGTGGCGGTATGTGTGAGATGGGCTTCTTCGTCAACAACGGAGAGTATCAGGTCAATCCTCACCTCGCTATGTGTAACAAGGAGATCGATATCGTAGGTTCATGGGACTACTCCGCAGAGGATTACCCCAAAACCGTGGCATTCTTGAAGCAGTGCCGCGAGATGAATATTCCGATCGAGGATCTTATCACTCACTCCTTCCCCCTCGACAAGATGAACGAGGCTATGGAGACTAACGTTGCACAGGCAGGCATCAAGATCTGCTACATCAACGAGAATTGATAAGACGAGGTTAGCTTTATGGCAGCACTCGGCATGATAGAGGTCTATGGCTACACGACCTCGATAATAGTTGCGGACGTCGTTGCAAAGACGGCTGACGTAAAGGTTGTAGCTATTGATAAGAACAAGCCCGCAAATGCGGATGCTTGTCCCGTACCGCTTGTTATGGTAGTCAAATTTATGGGAAATGCAGGTGCAGTTCAGTCTGCGCTTGACGCAGGAGTCGCAGAGGCAGAGAGACGCGGTCTCTACATCACCTCCAAGATGATCGCGGGACTTGACGATCAGGTGCAGTGGTTTGCAGATCTTACCGCAACCGGTAAGGATAAATTCAGAAACCTCGACAAATAAGTCGACGTTATAAAAAAGTTAAAAAATATTTGAAAATAAAAAGGAGAACAAACTCATGAATGAAGCACTCGGAATGGTAGAAACCAGAGGACTTGTAGCTGCAATCGAAGCAGCAGATGCTATGGTAAAGGCAGCAAACGTACAGCTTATCGGCTCTGAAAAGATCGGTAGCGGACTCGTATCCGTTATGGTTCGCGGCGACGTTGGCGCAGTTAAGGCTGCAGTTGAGGCAGGCGGCGCAGCAGCAGCTCGTCTTGGCGAGGTTGTTGCAACTCACGTTATCCCCAGACCTCACACCGACGTTAACAAGCTCCTCCCCACGCTTGGTTAATTTTTGCAAGACAAAAATTAACGTGATATTTGTCCTTCGGACAAGTGATATGCCGCTTCGCGACGTGATATGCGACAAGGTCGCGTGATATTCCGTTTGCCTGCAAACGGAGTGGAGGTTAGCAGGGCGAGAATATTTCTTGTCCGAGGACAGATCAATCTATTTAGGAGACAAAGCTATGGAAAATGCAATTGCACTGCTTGAGGTTCAAGCTATGGTAACGGCGATAGTCGGTCTTGACGCTATGGTCAAGGCGGCTAACGTAAAGCTTATCCACGTTGAAAAACGCTTGGGCGGCAGACTTGTGACAGTTGTTGTTGAAGGCTCTGTATCGGCGGTCACTGCCGCACTTGAGGCGGGTGTTGAAGCCGCAAAAGCGGTCGGAAACGTTGCGTGCGCAGAGGTTATCGCGCGCCCGCATCCCGACATCGTAAGGTTTATTAAAACCGACAAGGGTGTCTGATCTAAAAGCGAGATCTGATACCGCGGGCTGAATGCCCAAAAATGTAAAATTATCGGGTAAAACCGAAAAAATATTTAAAAGTAAAAAAATTTATCCAAAAAGGAGATTTTTATCATGAATGAAGCATTAGGAATGGTTGAGACCAGAGGTCTCGTAGCAGCAATCGAGGCAGCAGATGCTATGGTTAAGGC
>JAZUBI010000149.1:0-5360 GCA_045638385.1 Eubacteriales bacterium | reverse complement strand
AGGGGATTCATCGTCATGATGCTCTCGACAAAACAAGCAAGGGGTGACGATGTCACCCCTTGCTTGTTTTGGTGGGCCAACAGGGACTCGAACCCCGGACCGACCGGTTATGAGCCGGTAGCTCTAACCAACTGAGCTATTGGCCCGTTTATAAAAAACGGTGCCGCTTTACGACGGCTTAAATATTTTACCACTTTACACTCGATTTGTCAATACCTTTTTTGAAATTTTTTTCTTTTTTATTTAAATGCCAAATCAACATCAAATTCTTATCATAGGCAGGAATATTTCACCTTCCACGAGCATAAATTATACTACCGCAAATGCGGCAACAACACACATATATAATAAAGGAGAGAAAAAATGAAAAAGAACATCAAACAAACGTTTATTTTCCTTTCGCTCGCAGCTTTGATTTTATCATCGCTTGTTTCCTGCGCAAGTCAATCATCATCGGACAAGCCATCCGCTTGGCAACAAAGTCAATCGGACAGCGGAGCCGAACTTATCAGCACACAAGTCTCGCAAGACATAACAAAGGACAAGTATGAAGAGCAGATCAAGTATTACATCGACTTAACAGAATCTCTCCAAAACGAGCTCCTTATATTAAAGGAAGAAAAATACATAGACGAGTGCGAATATCAGCTTCAAATAACCACTCTTGAACAGACCATTCAAAATCTGAAGAATGCAATATCCGCCTCAACACAAAGCAACATTTCCTCCTCGAACGGACAGATCTCTCTTCAGACCGGCTTCAAATACACCGCAAATGACGGTCAGATCACAATAACCGGATACAACGGACGCGAGTCAAATATAATTATTCCCTCCGTGATCGACGGTCTGACGGTAACGCGCATTGGCGAGAACGCATTTAAGGGATCCGCAATCCGCTCACTCGTCATCCCAACAACCGTTACGGACATTGATTGGTTTGCCTTTTCCGACTGCGTAAGCCTCCAAAGCATCACAATTCCCTCCTCCGTAAAGTCCATCGGATACGAATCATTTAAAAATTGTCCCTCATCATTAAAGATCATATGCGAGGTCGGCTCATACGCAGAAAGCTACGCCAAAAGCTGGGGGATAGGATTCGCTACCGAATAGCCGCGCCACCAAAAAAAGAGTTGCCATATCATAAAATATTTTCTACTTTTTTTGAATTTGCTATTGATTTTTTTCAAAGGTTGTGTTATAATACCTAAAGTGTGATGATATGATGTGTTATTGCGCATCAAACTAAATTGTAAATTGTTTTCTTATAACACGCTTCAAAGGAGGTCAGAAACATGTTAGAGACAGTTCTCGGTATAGTTCTTTTGGGTCTTGCCGCTATCCTTGTCGTACTCGTGCTCATGCAGCAGGGTAAGGATAAGAAGCTTTCCGGTGCAATCGCAGGCGGTTCCGACTCTTTCTATGGCAAATCCAAGGGAGCAGGCAAGGACAAGGCACTCTCCACAGTAACCGCGGTTGTCGCAGTTATCTTCGTTGGAATTGTAATTGCTATGTATCTTATGGTTTGATCCAAGAAAAAACGCTTACAGGCTTTATGCTGTAAGCGTTTTTCTTATATTCAGCTCATAGCCTCCGCAAGGAGGCTTTTTTATTGGATCATATTCTCGCGCAGTCTCTGCTCGATTTTTGACGCAACAACGTCAAGAGCTATCTTGTTCATTCCACCGTTGACGACTATATCCGCGTACTTTTTCGTAGGCTCAACGTAAATACCGTGCATTATCTTTACGGTGTCAACGTACTGCTTGATCACACCGTCAATATCTCTTCCCCTCTCGTTGACGTCGCGGCGAAGACGGCGAAGGATCCTCTCGTCAGCATCCGCATCGGCAAATATCTTGAGGTCAAACATATTACGCAATCTTTCATCGTGAAATGTAAGTATCCCGTCGACGATTATTATAGGGCGGGGCTCAATATGCTCGGTTTCTTTTTTTCTGGTATGGATGCAGAAATCATAAACCGGAATCTCGATAGCCTCCCCGCCTCTGAGCTCTCCGAGCTGCTCGATAAGAAGCTCAGTGTCAAGCGCATCGGGGCAGTCATAGTTGGTTTTAAGTCTTTCCTCAAAGGTAATATCATCCTGCGGCTTATAATAATTATCGTAAGCTATGATCGTAATATCGTTCGGGAAAAGCTCCCTCAAGCCCTCCGCAAACGTGGATTTTCCCGAGCCTGTTCCGCCCGCGATACCTATAAGCATTGCCTTATCCATATTGACATCCTCCGACATATTTCTACTTTACAATTATACCATTTATATTTCGACTTGTCAATGATAAAAACCTCATTTCAAGCAAATATCGCTGTTGACAAAGCCGCTCTTTTATGGTAGAATAAAAGAAACCGATATGAAAGGACAGGTTTGATCAATGTCTTTAAAAAAGCCCGAATCCACACAAAAGCGTGGGGCACAAATCGATAATACAACAACCAATATGATAATCGTTATTCTTATATCGGTTATCCTTTTACTTGTAATACTTTTTTCATATCTTGCCATAACCCTTGCGGCGCGAAGCAAGATCACCGACAAGGACCTCGCCGCGCTGCCAAGCCTAAGCACGGGAGATCATCCTTATAAGGTGGACGGAATAACCGTCAATATTCCAAAGGCCGAGGATGCAAAGCATCCTATCGACGCTGACACGATCAGCTCCGCTAACGCATTTCTGTACGACATAACAGCAAACGAGGTCATCGCATCCCGTCAGGGAGGAAAGGTGATATATCCCGCGTCCATGACAAAGGTAATGTCACTTATAGTCATCGTTGAAAACCTCAATAGTGAGAGCTCTTTAAACGACACCTTCACGGTAACACAGGAAATGTACGACAGAAAGGTATCGGAGGGCCATTCGGGAGACTTTAACACAGTCGGTGAAACAATGACGGTAAAGGATGCAATTTATGCATTCATCCTCGACTCCGACGGAATGCTGGGCATTGGACTTGCAAACTATATCGCAGGCAGTGAAGCCGCATTCGTAAGCCTGATGAATGACAAGGCAACCGAAATGGGACTTGAAAACACATTCTTCCAAAATTGCACAGGCATGCACCATGTATATCATTATACCACATGCCGTGACATGGCTGCAATTATGACCTACGCAATGCAAAATCCGCTCTGCGCAGAGATCCTCTCCAGGGATGTTTATAGAACAACTACAAACGTACATCCAAGCATTTCATTTTATCACGATCTGCTTGTAACCAGATTTGAAAAATACCCGGTCAGCTTTAGCAGCGTTGAAATCGTAGCAGGCAAGACGGGATGGACAGGAAATGTCAGCGGATACTGCGTTGTTTCTTATGCCAAGGGAGATAATGGACATTCCTACATACTCGTCACAGCGGGGGCTCAACAAAAGCTCAGCGAGATTATCGATATGGCGACTATATATAACCAATATGTAGACTAATCAAGAAAAACGGCTCGTATGAGCCGTTTTTCTATTTTTCAAATCCATGCACGAAGCCCTCGACGTCGGCAGAGCAGATATCACCGCCAATGACCTTGTTTTTATAAACCAGCACGTTTGCATAGACCGTTCCATCGTAATCAGGGTAGTTTGTAACGACAAAGGTGTATCTTGTGACCTCTTTCTTCTTGTATTTCGAAAGATCAAGTCCCTGCGCGCGTTGCATCTCGTTGTATGCGGCAAAAACCTTGTCAAATTCCGAGGGAATAGTAACCTTTACGCATTGCGCGTTTGCACCGTCGACGGTCCAGCCGAACTGCGAGAGAAAATTAGCCGCATCCGAGCTCGACTTTATCTTATCGTAGGAATATTCCTTTCCTTCTCCGTTGGCGCTGACCGCTACGTTGTCTCTGCCCTCTGCATAGACCGGAACGAATGCGATCACCGCTATCAGCGCGACAAGTGTTATCGCTATAATGCCGAAAAATTTAAGCGTCGCGGCACGTACCGAATAAATAAACATAAAAACGTCCTCCCGAAAATAATTCTTTACTGAATTATATTTTCACAAAGGACGTTTTATGTGTTTATGTACTCTTAAATTTCTATTATCTTGTCGGTATGCTCGGTTTGTGACTCTTTACGCTGTGAATAAGCGAAAGCAAAATGTATGTAGCAAGCACGGACGAGCCTCCGCAAGACAAAAACGGCAGGGTCAGTCCGATGACCGGGAGCATTGCAAGACACATTCCAAGATTTTCAAGCGTCTGTACAATGATTATAGCCGCCACACCAACGCAGATAAGTCCGCCGTAATCATTGCCGCATCCGCGCGCAAGCCACAGTATTCTTACCACCATAACGACAAGCAGTGCCACAACTATGATGCCGCCCACTATTCCGAATTTCTCGCATACCGTGGCGAAAATAAAATCGGTGTGAGACGCAGGTAAATATTCGTAATCTCCCTTCCCCGCAAGCCCGATGCCGAAAAGTCTGCCGTTGGCTATACATTGCTTTGAAAGGATAGCCTGCATTCCCTTGCCGTCCGGATCAAGCATAGGATTGAAGCCTACAATTATCCTCTCTCTTTGATAATCTGCCATCATGTCCCACAAAAGCGGGAACGCAAGAACGGTCACAGTGACTCCGCCCAGCAGATACCACCCCGAAAGTCCCGCCACAAACAGAGTTATAATAACAAACGCAATGTAAACGAGCGCAACTCCGAGGTCACCCGATAAAAGAATAAGACCTACGACGGCACCTGCGTGAAGCGCAAGCAAAGCAAGCTCTTTTACATGATTTATTCTGTCGCGCACCATCGAGATGTGCTTGGCAAAGGAGCAAACAAGCGCGATCTTAACAAACTCGGAGGGCTGGATCATGATCCCGATTCCCGGGATCTTGAGCCATGAACGGTTTGCGGTTTCCATGTTCTCTCCGGAGCTTCCGAAAACAAGCGTAATAAGAAGCAAGCCAATCGACACCGCAATGAATATGAGCCAAAGCTTGTCAACTATCCAATGATAGTCAAAGCTCGCGATAACAAAGGTCACTACGACACCTGCAAGCGTCATCGCAACCTGCATAATAAGCTTCCTTGTTCCGAAGTTGTCCATAGCTCCCATTATCGTAACGATACTGATAAGTGAAAGGGCAACCGTGCATACAAAAAGCACAGGATCGATCTTAGAAAATATTCCGTTTTTACGCCGAGCTTTGTGCATGCGGTTGCTCCTTTCCAATAAGATGATAAATTGCAATTTATAGGGGAGTTTGAATTTATTCAAACGATTTAAAATTCATTCACGGCTACGAATTTGGCACTTCGTAGGGCGGGGGTTTACTCCCGCCGCATCGTCGATTTTAAATGGGTTAAACGGCGGGAGCAAGCCCCCGCCCTACAACGCA
>JAZUBI010000148.1:0-19086 GCA_045638385.1 Eubacteriales bacterium | reverse complement strand
CTTGGGAGCTTAATGTGGTCGCCGTGGTTTTTCACGTAATCCATTGCATCTTCAAGTCGGTCTGCATCGATCTTAACGAAGCCACACACTTCCCACGTTACTGGTATTTTCCATCTTGGCATATCAGGTTACCTCCCTCTGCTTTACTTCCTCGATTACCGCATCGATAAACTCTACGGTATGTATCCTGTTATCGTTGAACTGCATATCAAAATCCTGCTCGGTATCATAGTTCAGGTACACGCCAACCGTTATAAGATTATATACCGTGTTCATCTCGTTATCGCTAAGCTTCTTTTCAAGCTCCTGACATTTTAAAGACAGCTCCGATATGAGATTCGTCCAGTCTGCATGATACTGATCAACGAGCGGAATACCGAAATCGGTAAGCCACTGTCGAACGGTATGCTTTTCCTTTTTAGCAGGACATCCGGATTCTTGAAGCAGGTAGATCACTTCCTTTGGATCAGCTTTCCCCTCTTTGCTTTCAAGCTTGAATGCACGCGCTAACGGGAACAAAGCGCACACAGTCGGCTTCGCCTTATGTACAGAGCATTTCTTTCCGTTGAGCAAAGGGCAATGTTTATCGTACCCCGCTGCTCTCAGTCTGATGATCGGGATCCTCGATGTTTGTCCGATATAGCTCTCGCAATACTCATCCAGAATCTGATCCGTTCTCTTACCGAGCTCCTTTGCAATGTTGTATAAATCCTTGGGATTCAGCATGATATCGGTTCGGTTGGTACAGCACTGACCGCACATACGGCAACCAAACTCAAATTCCTCGTCGAGACCGATACTCAATTTGTCCATATTCTCAACAAGATCGACAAGACGCGGATCATAGTTTTTACCGTATTTTTGCCTCAGATTCTTTTCGTCATATTTGCCGGGCATATTACATTTCATTTTTTCTCCTCCTGATTTTTGTGAGTGGAAGTTTTGTCAAACGGAAACGGCTGAAATCCAAACGAGTTGCAGAAATAGAAGCTACTGTCAGTGTCTGAATGTAGCACCTCTACAACATCGGATACCGAAAGGCTGCGTGCATGATAGTCCTGCGGGATGGCGCAATTCAAAATGTAAAACACATCCTCAAGCTGTTTGGCATCCAGCTCTCCTTCGTAAACACACGCATATATCGCTTCCGGTAGTTTTCCGCTCGATCTGCTAATAATTGTTTGCAAATCCCGAAACATCAAATGATTGACATCGAGTTCGGGAATAATCTGATAGATTCTAACTTTCATTATTCCTCCTCGGGCACCGCAAAATAGCGATGCCCTTTTCTTTTAGAATGGTAACCAGCTCTCGTCTTCGGTGCGCTCAATCTTTTCGGGATGAAAGATCATTTTATCCTCTATCCAGAGTCTTTCACCGGGGAGCGGTTTCTTTTGACACGAATAACAGGTAAGTACGTCAACAATTTCAATAAGAACCTTGCGGCGTCGATTTTTCAGAATTCTTACCTCTCCTTCAAAGCAATCGTAAACGGTCATGTGTACGATTTGCCCTCGTTTGTGTTTGAATTCTTTCATGAGTCGGACTCCTTTATTTCAAATAAAGGTTCCATAAGCAGCTTGCCGCACTCGGGACAGTAGTTAAGAGTATGATTATAGCTTGTTACCTTCCCGGTAGGATAGCCGTTGTAGTACGTTTGGCTGACCAAGGCTGCAGTATATTCGTGCACGTAGTCATCGCTGTTTCGGCGACGTTGATTATAGTACTCATCGTTATCCTTGTGTTTTGCAAGCGCTGCACAGAACGGACAGTCTTCCGTCATTTCGGGTTTGGGGGAGTATCCTGCCTCTACTGCTTTTTTGGCGTGTTTATACGCCGCGCAGCACTCCTCGGGATTGCAAACGTCGTTGCAGCTCTCCTTTACAAGGCAGAGATCCTTCGCAAGCTTTTTAATTTTCTCTTGTTCGCTCATTTACTCTTCCTCCAACTCACTCGTTTTCAGCAATTGATAGCAATACGGTTCCTCACAGCTCGGATCTTCCGGAAAGATATTGTTTTTATCCGGGATGATCACGCGAAATACCTCACGGTCTGTCTCCCAGAATTTCTGCACTCGCACAACACAGTCTTCATAGATACCGGCTATGTACTCACCGTCCGTGAATCTGTACCCGTTCTGAACCATCAAGCCGAAGGAATTGAGAATTCTCCCAATCTCATGCGGTGCCGTTGCAAGAACCATCTGGAAGTCAAGATGGCTGTATCTTGCCATACCGTGTGTATGAGCATTACAGAGGTTTTCCTTGAACCCGTTCTCCACGTCTCCGCACTCCTCGCACACGATACCGTTGCCTACGATATGAATGATCCAATCGACTTTCTTCTTACTCATCGCCGCGCTCCCTTCTCACAAGGAAGGATTTAAGATCCTCTAATGCGCAGCTCACGCCGGAAGAATACGAATTAAAATCGTGAAGGTATTTGAAGACCATTTCTGAACTCGCAAGCACAGCATCTTCCACATGAAATTTTGCTCCGCTTACCTTATCCGCATCGTCATACGGGAGCATCAATACGCCCTCTTTAACGAGAACAAAGTAGACTCCGAGATGGTTTCTTTCACGACTGAACGGGACCTGCCAAAATAGCTGACTCTGATACTTGTCCTGATATTCCGATGTAAAGTGGTGGATCGAGCTATGATTACAACCGCGTTCCATCATAAAGTTGATCAGCTCATCACGGGTTTTGAGCATATCCATATAAATGGTTGTCCCACTCATTGTGATGCTTTCATTTTTCTTGCATCCCACAAGCCACAAAGCTTCTTCGGTAGGAAAGGCATTTTCCCATGTATAACCGACTTTGAGTTGAAGAAGCTTTGAAGAAATACCCATACCGAGAGATTTCGTTCCTCTGTTTTTCTCAAAGTCATCCTTTGGAAACGTCTCTCTTCTGTCCGAATCGGTAGCACCAATATAGGCGCATATTCTTTCAAGCTTGTTCAAATCCATTCTGTCTTCCAATTGAATTGCCCAATAGTCCGACGCATCGCTATGTGCTTTACAGGGATAATTCATCTCAAGAATTTTTGCGATAGCATACGTAACAAAATTTGCAACCGTATCCCACGACATTTTTACAAATTCACCTTTTGCAATCATAAGTTTTTTCCTTTCTTTTATACGATAATTGTTATAACAGGTCTGCTTCCATAGCCGGGATAGAACTGCACGCTAACAGACTTAACGATGCATCTGTCATATCGAGCCGGAAAGCCCTCTTGTATTCTTAATCCCAGCGGGTTACCCGCCTCGTTTTTGAGGAATATGATCGTATCCCCCGTGATCAATGGTCTGAGTTCTCCGAATCTCATTTTAGCCCCTCCTCATCAAAAAGCACAACCACAATGGCTTTGCGATTGGAGAGTGCTTTGATACGGCTCGAATATGCCTCCTTGACTTCTCTTTCGTCGTATTCATTTGAGAAGCATTCGTTTTCATCGTATCTGATTCCGTCGCCTCTCTCGGTATCAAGCCAAAAGAGTGTGTCCTTTGCAAAGATATGGCGAAGCTCCTTGAACTTCATGCGAGTATTTTCGCACTTCTCCTTACGTTCCTTTGCCCAGTTGACGATAAACTCGAATTCCTCAGTCGCCTCTCCGTCTCTACCGAAAATAAAATCGGCATTAAAGTAGTCCTCAACGAAATTCCAGTAATCCTCAGAGTCGGAGTTGCAATAGCGCCACTCACCCTGGAACATATCCGAGAGCTTTTCAAAGAAGATATCAGCGCACATATCCTTCTCATTGGCGAGCTTCAAGACTCTTTCATAGTCGATAATCTCGATCTCAAATGAGCCCTTGCCGCTGTTTGCCTCGTTGTTGTGATAGATGATATAGAGCTGATCCTCGCATCCGTGGATCTTCCCGGGGAGAAAAACGGCATCTGCACCGTCAACGATCAGCGCAAGCTTTTCTTCGCGTGTCAAAGAGCTCATATCCGTGATCTCCTCCACAACGCTCGGAATTGTTTCAACTCGATCGCATTCCTCCAGCATATCGCGAAGACCGTGCTGTTCGTCATCGTTCGCAAAGAAGCGTTCAACGATGACACCCGAATTGACTCCGGATTCTATTGATTCAGAAATATAGTCTGAAATGCACTCTTCGAAATCCGAGAGCGCAAAGACGTTCTTGGATACAACCTTATTGCCTACGACTGTATATCCAATTGCCTCGGCCCAGTCGCTGACGTTGATATCCATATCAAAATTGATTTTCATTTGTTTCCCTTTCTGCCTTTATAGGTGTTGAATTATAAATGTGAATAGCATCCGCACACGTCGCAGATCATATAGGCTTTGCCGCCGTCCTTGACCTCCTCGCTTGTAAGAGGGCGAAGTGTGAAGATTCCCTTTGTATAACCGTTTTCGTCTACTCCGCAATCGCAATGATGTCCCCTCAGCCGCTCGGGATAATCCGAGGGCATAAAGGGGGCTTTGCCGCCTGCCTTACGGTTGACGGCATTTGCCCAATTTGCGAGATCTTTTGCGGTCATATAGCTTCTGCGATTTGGCGTTTTGATCTTGACCGGAAAATCCCTCATACCTGTATCCTCACTTTCTGATCACGACGATACAGGAACGAATCATCGTTCCGCTTTCCTTGAACGCGCCTTCCTGAAGATCGTATACAGAGGCTCCTACCGAGTCAAGAAAATCTCTGAACTCCTCGGACTTTCTGTTCGTTCTGAACTGGAAGGATACGCTCATGACAGAAACGAGAATACCGCCCTCAGCAAGAAGGCTGTGTGCCTTCAGCACGTGGTCGATATCCTGCTGACGGGAGAACGGCGGGTTCATAACGATACGATCCCACGCATCACTCTCGTACAGCAAAAAGTCCTGCCCGGTAATGACTTCATAGGGCTTCCCTTCAAGGTACTGGGCCATTTCCTTGTTTAGCTCAATACCGAGCAAGCGCTTGGGATTCCTTTTCCATACTGCGTCGGCAATATTGCCCTTGCCGCAGGAGGGCTCAAGAACAGTCGTATTCTCATTGATGCCAGCGAAGTCGCAGAGTTTTTCTGCGATCTCGGGAGGTGTCGGAAAGAACTGATACTCTTTCTTCTTGTCGGTATACTCGCCCGTGAGAATGATGTCATCGATCTCATCGGCAGGACAGCGATCGAACACATGACCGCCTGCCTTGCGGTTCCATTTACCTCCAAGAGCTTCGAGAACCTTGTTCACGTCGGTATAAACCTTGCGATCCAAATTTGCAGGAAGATAAAGAAGGTTTTCTTCTACTCGGCAGTTGCCAAGCACGTCAAGTACTGTGTTATTGATTTTCATAGTAAGTTATTCCTTTCTGTTATTGATTTAGTTTCGTATCAGGAGTCTTTTTCGTTTTTGATACACTCGATCCGATAGCCATGGTTTTGAAGTCTTTGCTCAAACTTCTTATAATACGCCTGAGCTTCCCTCTCACTCTTAAACTTTTTGACCTGATCGTTAAGCTTAGCAATACCCCAAACGTAGCTGCCGGACAAACGAACGAAGTAACCACTTTCATTTTTCAGAACGTAGTACTTCTCCATTGCCTCAAACTCACCCACGACCTTGAGAGTGCGTCGCCTGCGCGGATGTTTTACTTCTCGGTCATCGGCGAAAACAACGTCGATCGAGTGACCTTCTCCTTTTCGAATGGCTTCCAAAAGCTCATCCGTGGTTCTGACGGTTGTGCGTTTTCGGGTATCATAATCCATGATCTGTACGGTATTTCCGAAATACGTGTACTCCTCAACGGTATACGCATACCTGAGCCCGCCGAGAATCCAACGCTCAAATTCGCCAACTTCAAAAGAAGTAAATTTGCTCTTTCTCGTTCCGCCTCGGTTGTTCGTGTTGGCCTCTTCATGCCTTTTTGCAATCTCCCGAACCTCTTCCTCGGTAAAAATCAGGCGACCGGTATAGGGATAGCAAAGAACGTTCCAATGCTTATCCGCTACCTCTCTGCCCTGATGATTGAAGGTTGAACAATTCGAGGAGCCGTGATTGGTAAGAGGTATAAATTTATCATCAACCTTGATGTATGCTTTGGTATAAAAAATTTCACTGCTCATAATGAGCCTCCTTTCAAAAAATATGGCAGAGCCGAATTCGACTCTGCCACGGGTTATGCTGTTTAAACAGCCTGTAATTCGCACGTTTCGTGCTACTCCTTTCATTCTTCGATTGCCAATAAGTCAAGCAGCTCACTGATAATCTGCGCCGTATCTCCATAGGTGTTACAATGCAGATTGTCGTTGTCAAGATAGGTTCGGTAAAGAGTATCCAGAATGTTATCCAGCCGTATCAACGGGACAACCTCCTGCGGCTTAAAATCCTCACCCAGCATATCCAGAATATAGCCTTGAAGCTCGGAATAAACATCCACCTTCTTAGCGTTATCAAAGATATCTTTGGGACTTTGCCTGAGCATCTTTTCCATAAAGGCGTTATACTCGTCTCTCACCATCTTTTTGACGATTTCAATCGGGCTTTTATTCACCACGGTTTCATCAAGCGTAAATCCAAGCTTATGCGTGTAGTCCTCCTTATCCTTATCCGTCCAGACGAGGGCATGAAGCTCACCGTCCTCGGGATACTCGAAAAGAACTCTCGGTGCACTTGCCTGCTCACCTTCGTCAACGTCGGGCACGTATTCCACGTCAATACCGGGATATGCACTATCACGGCTTGCGCTTGCTACGAGATTTCCTCCCTTGACTCTTACTTTGATCTGTTCCATTTTTATACCTCCTGTTTGGCTAAATACTGTTCTACGGTTCTAAGCCGTTCTTCGTTTATCCGAAGCTCATCCAAATCCTGCGTATCGAAATCGAGTATCTCAACGTCAAACTGATTTGGCTTCTCCGCGAATACGTCTTCGACCATTCCGCTGTGTACAACGATTACGATTTTTTCTTGCATGGTACACCTCCGTTAAGCTACATCAAGTTGTAAACCTTTTTTGTCTGACCAATTGTTAAGAAAACTTTTGATGTCAGGAAATCTAATTCCCTCGCAATTGTCCCATCCTCGCACCTGCACAATCGTCTTACCGCGAACCTCTACGGTGCAGTAAGGAACATCGAGCTTTGTATTTTTTCGCAAGAAAACAATAATCGACTGTCCATCAATAATGCTACGTGCGTATGAACCTACACAATGAGAAAGCTTTCTTCCCTCTTCATATAGCTCGGGCAATTTCTTTGGGACCATTGCAGTCAGATATTTCCCCTTATACTCAAGCCACTCGTTGTCTGCAGCTTTTTGCTCAAAAGCTTCTACGAGTTTCTCGTCTCTGATTTGTTCGAGCTTACGCGCCACTTTATCATGCTCTCTCTTTAAGGAGTGAGTATAGACAAGCTTGCTATCAGTCAGATCACAATCGGAATCACGAAGCATCCTCAAGTAGTCACCCCAAAGCTGCATACTGGAAGAAGGTGGACAACACTGCATATCATCAACCCGTTCGATATATTCGGCTATCTTTTTAACCGTCAATCCGGGGACACCTACGCGAAGGATGTCGAGCACGTGTCTCTCGTGAGCAAGTGTACTGAGTTTCAAGAAATCCTCGAACATCGCCGTTGTATCTTTGCTTAGGCACTGCAGATATGCATCCAGATGCTTTAACGTAACGGGATGAGCTCTCAAAGATACGAGCTGTGGCTTTGTCAGGTTTTTCAAGCTTTTCTGCCTGCCCGTTCCTCGGATAAATGCCGGAAGCTCGGGAATTTCCTTTTTCATAATGTCTTGGATCAGCGAAAACATCTGACTCTTTGCAAAGATCTCCATACTCGGAATCTCTTTCAAATACTCAAAATACTTAGGAGAAGTATTCGTATCAACGAGCAAATCGTAACCGGTCCGCTTGATACAAGGATTGTTTTTGATGAGCTCCATACTCGCTGCATCAAAGATAAACCGTTTGTGTCCGTACAGATCAGTTTTCACACTTTGGATTTGCAGTTTCTCAATGCCCTTTCCGATTTCGTTGAAGAAGTTTATTCGACCGTTTATGTCAACGTAGATATAATTGGCGAATTGTGGATTTAGTCTTGTTTCAACAACGGGATCTATCCCTTCTTTGACGACTTCGGCAATGGTTTTCTCTTGAACAAATCCCTGAACTCGAATGATAATCTCTTTGCTTTCGAGCTCAATTGCATCAATGAGATGGAAAATATATTCGCTTTTGCCTCTTAACCGATCCATATGTCTTCCACAGCGTTTACAACCGTTTCCGGTATAGTCACGACTGCTATCCAAAATTTCCTTATAGAATTTGCCGCATCGCGAACACCAAGTCAACTTCTTGATATAGCCGTCACTGTTTTCAATCGGTATCTTTCGTGTCTCGACCATCCACTGGGATAGTACGTTGCTAAATTCGGACACCTCGTTTGACTTAAACTCAGCTTTGGGCATCAGCGTTGACTGCTCTGTTTCACAAACAGTTGCGAGTTTGATCCCTGCTGCCAGATCCGTAATCGAACCGGTTAAATAATCCAGCGCACTATTGATAAGCGGATTATTATATACCGACTGGTCAGCAACTATCAAGTTAACCCGCTTACTACTCGTCACATTTACCTCCTTGGTAGGAGTCCATGCTTTTACTTGCATAGCGCCTTGATATTTTTCGGAAAGATAGAAGAGCCGATATTCCTTCTCTGACAACACGACTCGAAAGTATTCGTGTTTTTCCGGAATGAACCCTTTTTCAATTGTTTCCCTTGCGTATATGTGATACTCGCTGATCAGCACATGTTCACCCGCTGTTTGAATGTATCTTACCGTTTCACACTGATCCGAATGCCGATAAGTGCTCTTGGGAGATCTGATAAACTGGTTTCCACAAGTCGGACATATAGGTGTGTCTGAATCGGTTTCACCTTTGGTACCGCATTTTAAGCAAAAGAATTTTGATACATTGCCGTGCTCAAAAAGCAACCTGTCATCCCTGAACTTTTCTGCCATGTCTACAACAATAGAATCTGGCAGATCAAGCATTTGTGAAAAGACAGTAGCTTCTATCTTTTTATTGCTAATCATACCTTACCCTCCTTGTCTGGTTTATGACTTGTCCTTTCCATGGTATAGTCCTGAACTGCGAGTGCTATCGCATTCCAAAAGCCGCCAACAAAGTATTCGTCTTTGGCTGCGTAATGCTGCGCTTCCTCGGCAATATGAGATATGTCAGACTCACTTTCGGGGACTGCGATTCCTTTGGCCTCCATATGGTCCTTGACCGCCTTGATCCATCGTTCCGCTTCGGTATCAGGTTCATCAACCGTGATCTCCTTGATGCGCCCATAGAATAGGTCACTGTCGTCAAGCAACACCTTATACATCTCCTTTGTGATGTATTTATCCTCGAAGGTTCGCCTTTCTTCTCTACACTCTGACACGATTGCACGGTACCGTTCTCGCAGAGCGGTTCTTGCTTTTGTTTTCGTCGCAAAGGGACCGTGTACGTTCAAGTCGTAACCGATGTTGTCCGCTTCCACGACCAAATAGATTGTATTACTCATCCTTACCCTCCTCAAAATCCTCGGGGACCTCGAACCACCTGTATTCCTTCTTCCATCTACCATGCTTATCAAAGCCGGAGACATCAACAAGAACTACGTTTAGCCCGTTTTCCACGATGTGATCAATCTCGGATAGCGGATAACTCCAATGTTCGGATTCAAGCCCATTGTGCCTTAAGACGCATTCAATCTCTTTGACCGTATCATCTTGATTAAAGCAATAACAGTTTCCCGTAAGCTTCTCACAGTATGTTTGAGGTGTGTAAAGTTTTTCTGATTTAACCATTATTCATCCTCCTTGTTGTTTTGGATTTTCTTTTCCGATAGAATCACACGAATGGCTTCGGTTTCTTCATAACCGTACTTATCCATTCGATGTCGAACCTCGTATGCAAGATTCAGCGCCTGCTCCTCATCCTTGATATCGTAATTCTCCATCATATATTCGGCTGTGCAAGCCGCCTCATAATAGCTGTTTACGGTTACAAGGTCGCTTTCGTCAAGCGTGATTCCTTTGATTGTTAAGGAAATATTCATATCAATATCCCCTCCTTCTTTTTGAACGTTGTGTAAGTTCCGCACTTCGGGCAGGTTACCTTTGGCCATTCATCGATGAGCTCAATAGTCTGCACGTCCGGGGTCCCGCAACAATCGGTGACGATATCAACGAGTGTTGCTTTTGTCAGCTCCTCGGGGCGATACCTTTGATTGAAGCGAACGAAATCCACCCATTTGACGTTATCAAACAGTCTCATTGAGTGTTTGATCAGCGTGTCGCGTTCAAGTGTTTTTTTGTCGCTATCGCAAAAGTTATGCTCGGTTTCCCATGAAAGAAGCTGCTTGAATAACTCTTGCTCACCGTCTCTTGCAATCAGGAATTTCATAAGAGATATCCATTCGCCTTCCTCGATGTCGCCGATCTTTGTCATACAGCCGTTCCGGTAATCGTAAACCTTATCTCTGCCTGTGCCGGAAATATAGATTGCTCTACCGGTTCCGTACATAAATCGAACGTCCTCGACTTTAAGCTCCGCAACGCTGTATCGCTTATCGCTTGCGGTTATGAAATCGGTTTGACAGAAGATCCTTGTCTCTTTTTTAGAATTTGGCTTTCTCATACCGCACCGCTCAACTGAAAGCTTTTGCTCTCTTCAGGGAAGAACTCTCTGAACAGCTCCATATACCGTTTAAAGCCTGCACCGACAAGAGGACCTTTCAGGGACGCTTGAGACCATGCGATCAGCTCCTCCTCCGGGATGTGATACTCATCTGTAATGAACTCGGCGCCATTGTAATGCGGTGCCTTGGGCATCATTACACGATCCATCTCGGTTTTGGTAGTTGTCTTCATGATCATCGCAACACGCTTCTCTGCAATCCCATTCAAAAGTCGGTCAATATAACCGAGTCCTTTGTAATGCTCAAGCTGATTGCGAACACTTCCCAATGCTTTCAGACGAAGCTCGCGCACCTTTTCGGGCGATTCATCATCCAGTAGCACCTCCGCGATTCGCATGATGATCAAAAGCTCGTAGTCATACATTATACTCACCTCCAAACTCGTTTTCGTAAGCAATCGATCTCAGTATGGTGTGAAGTCTTTCGATAAAGCCGTCATACCAGTCGTCAAATGCTCTACCGTCGTCCGGATAAGGGTTGAACTTGCTTTTCTCAATATTGCCCTTCATATCATAGGCAACGTCGAAAAGATCTCCGAGCTCTGCGCTGTCGTCCGGGTTTCTGACGTTGAAGTAATCCTTCAAATCATACCGGTGCTCAGCAAGCCACTCTCTCACGAAATCAACAAGCCTGCAATAGGTTTTGACCGCCTCTTCACCGTCTTCGGTGTCATAGTTCAGATTCTCAACGATCAGATTTTTGCCACTGTCATCGAAGTCCAGCTGGTCAAGATGAATATCCCACGGTCCCTTCTCTTCCGAGTAAAGACCGATACAGGCAATTGATAGGTCCTCAAGCCTTGAGATACAATCTTTTGCTTTTTCTTCACCGAAATAAACACCGCTATAAAATGCAGAGAAACCGTCGTCTTCGCGTTCTATCTCGCTGTAATCCCAGTTTAGATTCACGAACTGTCCGTTTTTGAGAACAACCTCGATATACTCAATTACGAGGTCCTTGATTTTTGTTTTTACGTTCACACATAAAACCATAGTTATCATTCCTTTCTGTATTGAATTGTTTATATAGACGGAAAGCCTGTGGCTTCCCGGTTGTAAGGTTGGGGAGCCATAGGGCTCATCTATATAAAAAAGCACACAAAGACATAATGATCCCTGTGTGCTTTGTAGGCGCATTGCCTCGGAAATAGAAAAAGTGCCAATACGCACTTGCGTGCGATACTGACACTTTGAATGAACTCGGATAAACTATATCTGCTCTCGGGCAAATTAGAAACTTTACAATGATATTATAACAGATTTCCTGTCTTCGGTCAATGGCTCTATCAAAAATGGCAGGTAAAAGGCGGTAAAAAGGCAAAACGCTTTGCTTGCTCAATATTGACAAATCGACCGAAAAATAGTATAATAATACCGTAAATTATCATGAAACAGAAGGTAGGTGTCGGAATGAACAGAAGACTGAAAGAGGCACGCTTAAAAAAGAAAATGAAGGTTACTGAGATAGCCGAAATCATCGGTGTCAGTCAACCCACAATGAGCAGCTGGGAAGCAGGGCGTGCAGATCCATCTCTTGAAAATCTTGTAAAGCTGGCAGAGAACTACGGCGTTACGGTGGATTACCTTCTGGGACGGGATTTACTACCTCACTCTGAGACTTCCGTCAAACTCATTTCGCCGTCCGCCCTCTCGATGTATCATAATCGCCCGGTATGGGTTCAAGGCTGCGGTTGGGCTTTGGTAAATGCTACTGAACATTGCTTCGTCCTTGCTGATAAAAGTATCGTTCCGTTCTCGGATACCGCTGAGACCTATTCCATTCCCTCTCGTTACGGAGAAACCGCTCTCCCTGACGAACCTCCGTTAGACCGTGAGGCAATCAAAGAATTAGATTCGGTTTGGGTAGAGCCAATCTCTCAGGATCTCCACTTGCGCGATGAGCTGCGCGGATGGTATACAGTCAGAGGACTGTACGTAGAAAACTCCCGTGGAAACCGATTCTATTTGGACTCCTACTCAGCCAATTGGTTTGCTTTTGCAAAGAAAGCTTAACAAAAAACAGTAATTTAGGGCGATGACTGTAATGGTCATCGCCCTAATTAGTTGATTATAATGTTAACCAAAAAAGCATCGGATATTTCACCGATGCCTATACCAAACAACGCCACGAAATATTTTACGGCGGCTGAAACTTTAGATTATCCTGACTTTTATCATCGGTTGCCCAATGTTGCGGAAGACACTAACGTTGCTCACCAAGAACTCTAATTTTTAGCGTTGATGATATCAATAATTATATTCTGCGTCATGCAGGTTGACAATCTTCTTATCAAGCTTCTGCGCATACTTCATAGCGGTGTATGCACCGCCCTCTTCCCGTTCTATGTAGCAGACGAACAGATTGCACTGCTCAACCATCCAACGGTTACATTTGGTGATTGCTCCCTTTGGATGCGTTTTGCCGATGCACTCGGGTATCATTACGTTATCATAATAATCCTCGTAGTATTCCATATCCTTCTCAGGATACGGGAGGACGCAAATAAACTCGTTGTTTGCCTTTCCCATTGCGTTCTGTACCCGTTTGACGACAGTGGCTGCATAGCGATCAAATTCACCCTTTCTGCCTATATAGATCTCCACGAAGGGCTTGGTTCGAATAAGGTCTTTCAGCAACTCGTAGAGATTATCATCAAGAACTCTGTGACCGTTAAAGTCCCGATGACCAAAGAGGACTACTCTATAGGTATCATCTACCCACACAGCTCATCCCTCCTTTTTACTCTCGATTTTCAATACCATTATACCATATATATGATAAAATATCAACTATTAGTTATGATGTTATCCGAATATATTCTGTATTATTTCTCGTTTATAATCTATACTATTAGTTAAGGAATACTACGGATATTTAAGGGGCATAATATGAACACATCTTCCATTGGAAAACGGATACGCAAGTATCGTGAAAATAAAGGCTGGCGTCAAGAGGATTTCGCGGAAAAAATCGGTTTGAGTGTAACATATACAGGTATGATTGAGAGAGGTGAAAAGGTTCCGAAACTGGAAACTTTTATTACTATCGCAAATGCTCTCGGAGTATCGTCCGATCTTCTGCTTGCAGACGTTCTGGAAACCGGATATGACGTCAAATCATCCACCATGACCGAGGAGATCGCTAAACTCTCGCCCAATGAACGCGAGAGAATCTATAAGGTTGTTGGAGCAATGATTGAGTTTGATAAGAAATAAGTAATTGCGGCGGTCGGTTTTGCGATCGCCCTTTTTGATTCCAATAAAAAAAGCGGGGCACCCATTGGTGCCCCTAAAACTCTTTACAGCATACTGTCTTCCGGTTCGCATTCATGCCGCATCTGATCTCTGCGTTTCTTCAAAGAATTCTCCATAAAAGATCGAAGTATATCCGGATTTTGAGACGTTGCTGCATCCATAAAGTCATACCACTGCTCCGGCGTCATTCCCTTTTCGTCTGCCAGCTTCTTGACCATCCCGTAGATCTCCGGTTTGCCGAGAACTGCATCCCTCTCTTCTATGTAAGCCGCATCTTGCAAAGCAACTGCCTCGGGATTCTCATCCAGCTCCTCGCTGATAATCGCCGATTTGTCTCCGACATTCTCGAAATACGGGAGATAAAAACTGATCTTGATCCAGCTTTCCTCCGTCATAACTATATTCATTGATATAGCTCTTTCGGTTACCACCTTTAACAAGGACAGCGTTTCACTGCCGAATTTACCGTTCTCAAACTCAATATAGATACGTGCGCAGTAGTTTACGTAGCTGATCACGCTGCGAATTCTTCCCTGCTTCAACATTGCCAAACGGTCAAGCTTACCCTCGCAAAAGTCAAAATTCTCTTGATTTTCGGGAAGGATCACGTGCGGCATCTGCTTGAAGCGTTCTCTTACGGCATTGAGTAGTTCAAGCTCCGCCCGCATCGCCTCACCCTTGGGCTCATTGCAAAAGACGTCAGGATGTGCATCAAAAACCTTTTTATAATCCTGCTCATAAACTAAATCTTTTAATCCGCTCAAACCATTACCTCCTTACTCGCCGACCTTGATATCAGCTGCAACCTTTTCAAAGAACACCTTCATATCCTCGACCGCTCCCTTGCCAAGCTCTTTATCGGTATAAGCCCAGATCGTAAGCGTTTGTAAATTAGGCGCCTCCCCAACGTCAAGGCAGCATTCTATGTTCGTGGATTTATAATCCTCGTACATGACCTTATATCCCTTAAACCCTGCAACAGTAACATCCTCGATATCGCCGAGCTTTTTGTGACCGGTTTCAGAATCAAAAATGCTATCGATGCTTTCCTTGGCGCTTTCGGCAATCTCATTACCCATAACAATGACCACTACGCGCTCATCAGCGCTCACAATACCTAATCCATTATCGATTTCAACCTCTGTTACAGTGCTTACATAAGTATTGTCCGGAAGTGAGAAAGAGATATTACCGATATGGAATCTTCCTGCTCTGTAGAGAACTCTCGCGATATTTGAACCGGAATCTCTGCGAATCTTGGAAACACAGTTATCGCAAAGACGATATTTCTTGCCTCCCGGGATAATCGCGCCGCAATGAGCACAGGCATATACTACGGGAGTGAGTATGAGAACTCCGTCATTGGCATCCATGGTTACAGCTCCGGTCTCGCCGATGTTCAAGGCTCGTCTGAAATCTGCGGGCAGCACGATGCGACCAAGCTCATCCACCTTTCTCTCGCAAATGGTTCTGACCTTTCCGGGGAGGTCGTTACCATCCTCCCTGATCGTCTTCAGACAATCAGAGCAAAAATGGTATTTTGAATTCGGCTCAATCGGTTTGCCGCAAAGCGAGCAGACGCACGTATTGGGGCTGATGATGATTGCATCATCCATCAACGTAATGGCGACGGGATTTTTCGCTTTAAAGCCAAGCTCCTCCATTACTTCCTTGGGGATTACAACTCTTCCGAGCGCGTCAATTTCTTTTTGATACTGTTTCATTTTTTTATCTCCTTTATATTTAATTAAATTACATCTTTTCTTGGGAAGCTTTCAGATTTTCCCTACGTAAGGTTTCTCGTATTTCTCGCGATGCCCTATTTGCCGCATGTTTTATAGCAGTTCCGCTTACTCCGTACTTGATACCGATCTGCGCGTATGAGGCTCCTGCCCAAACCCTGTTCAGAATGTCACGATGCTTTTCGTCAAGTCCCTGCGCAAGCTCCATGATCCTCTTTTCGGTTTTCTCGGATGCAAGAGAGATGACGGTTTTCTTTTTGTTCCTCCTTAGCTTAGCGATTTCGTGACTTTCAGTATCTGCAAACGCAAGGTAATCGTAGATGAAGATAACATCACACTGTGAGAAAATCCAACGTTGAATCGAGTGAACTCGCAGCATCATGTAAGAAGAACTTTCCTTATCTGCCTTACCGGTATATTCGCTTGCAACTGTAATTCCGTCAAATGTATTATCCGGAATATTGTTCAGGCTTCCGATTGACTCATAGAAGCTTCTGAGCTTCTCAACTCCTTCGGGGTAGTCCTCGGGATCAATGACCTTTAAGATTCTGATATTCTTATCAGGATATATTGCTTTGAGCTTACCTACCTCCAACATAAAAAGTTGATGTGTCGTTGCCTGAGTAAATACCAAAAACTCAATCGAATCATTTTCCTCCACCACGCCTTGGATCGCTTCTCTCATTCTATCTCTCAGATCTGAGTCGTACTGAGATCGCAATCCATAAAACGTACACTTTACTACTTTGCTCTCCATTTTTTCATCATTCCCTTTCCTTCGGTGTATTTTTCAGTTTTCAAATGTTCACCGAATGTTGTATACGGTGTACATTTTCCCTCCAATTGTACATAGAAAAGAGCGGGTATGGAATTTTTTGGTAGCGAATAAACACTACTTTTGTCGAAGCCATTGACGCAACAAAAAAAGAATGCTATACTCTGCACATAGAATACAACATTCTCTACTCAATTAAAAAGCTTACCAAGACGGTTCATCATATCCTTTTTATGCTCCATTAGCGAATGAGCATAGCGGTTTAAGGTGACCGTCGAATTTTTATGCCCGAGTATTTCGGATAAGGTCTTTACGTCCATTCCGCATTCAAGGGCTCTCGTTGCAAAGGTATGTCTTAATGCATGGAATCCTCGGTGAGGAAGTCCGTGCTTTTTTAATATCAGCTCATAGGTTCGCTGATAGGATCTTACGGAGATAACCTTGTCTCCCTGGCCTACCACGTACTTTGAGCCATTTTTCTTTTTCGTTTCTCGCAGCAGAGGAACGAGTTGCTTAGGAATCGGTATAACGCGCATGGAGGTGGTCGTCTTAGGCATATTTACAAATCGAACGTAATTTCCCATATCATCCACATCATCGTGACATGTCTTGCTGATACTGATCTCTTTCTTATCAAAATCAATATCGCTCCATTCAAGTGCCAACAGCTCGCCGATGCGGAGTCCCGTATAAAGACATAATAATATTCCAAAGACTTTTGGGCGCTTGTCATTTTTCACAGCCTCTTCGAGGACCTTCTGCTCAGCAACCGTGAAGCATTCTACTTTCTTTTCTTCAACTCTCGGGCGCTTGATCTTATCCGCCACGTAGATCTGACACAAACCGATAGAAAAAGCCGTTTCGAGCGAACCTTGAATGACAGCAACGATTAAATTCAATGTGCTCGGTGCAAGGCCCTTTCCGGTCCTCTGATTTCCGCTTTTACTCATATCAACAATCTGTTGCTGTAAAAGCTGCGGTGTCAGTTCCTCCATCTCATAGTTTCCAAGTCTCGGACTCAGATGGCAGCGTATAATTTGCGAATAGCGTGAATACGTTTTTGCCTTAGAGGTCGGTCCAACGTAGTTTTCCAACCATTCACTTAACCATTCTTTGTATTTCATATACTTCAGCTCCTTTCTTTTTTAAAAACGAAAGCGGGAACCGCATATGTGCAGCTCCCGCCAAGGTTTATATATTTTTTGTTTGCTTCTCATATTATACCACATCTCTGAGATTAATTCAATAGATAGACTGTTACTTATACTAAGTACACGGCAAAATCAGCTTGGCAACAATCGCCTCTTCGCTCACATACGGTACTTCCCAGTAACGTGAGTCATAAGAATTTTCCGAGTTGTCTCCAAGCATCAGGTAATGCCCCTCCGGAACAATATATCGGATGCCTTCTACCGTAATACTCTCTCCGCCCGATGCGGCAATACGCTTCACAAGAAGGTCATCCTCATGCTTGAATATAACAATATCCCCGGTCTTCAAGTCCCCATACGGGCGAAGTCCGAGGATATAGCTTCCTTCTTCTAATGTTGGTTCCATCGAAGCCGTTGGAACGTATCCGATAAGCAGCACTGTCTGAAATAACAAATAAACCAGCAGTGCTGCCAAAATCGGTATGAGCCAGATAAGCTTTTTCTTCATGCGACACCTCCGTGACTCTTGGTGAGTCCTTCGTAAAGCTTACGGCTTTCGCTGATGACTGCCTGACAGTAGTATTCGCCAAGGTATCCTATATGTGCTTTCCCCATAGGAGACTGCGTCATATGAGCGAGCCATTCGTAAGCTTCTCTTCGGCTCATCAATCCACTCTCGAAGAGCTTGTCAAATTCTCGGTGAGCCTCAATTCTCAGCTTGCGCAGCTTCCCGTCCGCCATAATTCCCATCGGAACCCGCGTGCCCTCATGTACACTCACGTAAGCATCGCACTCCGGATATCTCTTGCAAACGTAGAGCATAGCTCCCTTGCTGTTATCCTTATAGATTCCATCCGCACTTCTGAATATAACCGTGCTGCCGCAGTATGGGCAACGCATTGACGAATAATTGATTCCCTTTCCTTTTTTCTTCTTACTTTGATTTTTCATTTTTTGGTTCCTCCTTTCTTGCTAATAACAAAAGCCGGAAAACTGCATAAGAATAGTACAGGCGCGAGATTGGTTGTCTCACTCGCAATTGACTCTGTAATATTCAGCAGCCTTCCGGCTTTTCATTTTTGGTATAGCAAGTACGCCTCTATGGATCTTGCCGCGCTCAGCTTCACCGTCAACGGTTCCCTGACTAAGCAGGTCTAACACTGTGATCATCAATGTACCGTGAGCCTCGGCGCTTATCCTTGCTACGGCTACATTATAGCACGGCAAAATTCATTTGTCAAGCGTTTTTCAAATATTTTTTTGAAATTTCTTGCACTTTTATCAGTTTTTCTTTTGAAATGAGTCTGGGAGAGATTTTACACTCCCCCAGACCGATTTTAGCCTCAGAATACTTTTTTCTTCTTGAGGACGACTACAACCACAGCACCGATGGCTGCGATCACACCGATTACGATCAGAGCAACAACTGCGCCGTTTACC
>JAZUBI010000147.1:0-26660 GCA_045638385.1 Eubacteriales bacterium | reverse complement strand
AGACCGCTTGGCCTCCGACTTTCTGCCATCCTGTGCTAAAAGTTCAAACATAACTTTGCTCCTTTACCCCTAACGCAAAACAGTGCGATGGGTATTAAAATTTTTTAAGTTCTTTCAAATTGTCTGTCAATATTTCTTTTTGAGAGCTCCATAGCAACGGGTCTTCCGTGAGGACAGAATGTAATATCGGGTATCTCCATAAGCTTCTGTACTACCCACTTCTGATATTCCTCGGGATATTCTCTTCCCGCCTTGATCGCAGCCTTACACGACGCTTGATAAAGAGCCTTTTCAAAGGCGATATTTCTTGTAATATCAACGCTTCCCGTGCCATTCTTTATCCTATCGGCTATCACGGTGAACATATCTGCAACCGCATCCTGCTCGATGCCTATCGGCAACGCATTCACAAGCACCATGTTTCTTGACGTTGTAAAATCAAAGCCGACAGCCTCAATTTCGCGTCTGTATTCCTCGATAACCGCCACCTCATCACTCATAAGCATCACCTCAACGGGAAGCATGAGAAGCTGTGAGGAAACGTTCGCTGAAAACATATTTGCCTTTAATTGCTCAAAAATGATTCTTTCGTGCGCGGCGTGCTTATCGATGATAAGTATCTTCTCATCAACCTCGACCAGCACATATGAATTAAACGCCTCACCGATTATTCTATAGTGCTTCGGCAGTGGTTTATTCACAGGCACGTTATTGTCAAGCACCTTATTCTCCACAGTCTTCTCGGTAGTCTGCGGTGTGGGTTCCGAGTCGGCATTTTCAAAGGAATTTACATCAGTATTCACTTGCGCAGCAGATTTTTTGCCCGACAGCTCCTCGATCTGCTTTTCAAAGGCGATAAATTCGGGCATTTGTCTTATCTGCTCGGTGGTTACGGGATTTTCCTTAACAGCCTTATCGTAAGCCGCCTTTTGCTCGGGCGTGGTCATAAGATTTTCTCTTATGTATCGCTCGACCGACAAAATACCGTCGTTTTCCTTGGCGCTTTTTTCAGCGGTGGGAATTTTCTCGACAACGTCATTTCGCACGCTTATCGGTGCCTGATGCGCTATCGGAGAGGTATGCATGCTTGCGTTTGTATTTATATTTGCGTTTGATGCCGTGTGAAGATTATCTATCGTGATCTGTCTGCTCTTCAGCGAGCCCTCTCGCTCAACCGGAGCAAACGCATCAGACATTCTCACTCCGCTATTTTTCTGTACAACGATTTCGGGTCGCGCTGTGTTTTCCTCAAGAGTCTGCTTTACAGCATAATACACCGCCTCAAACACCGGCTTTTCATTGGAGAATTTAACCTCCAATTTGGCAGGATGCACGTTGACATCTACCCTGCTTGGATTGAGCGCTAAGAAAAGCACACAAACCGGGAATTTTTCGCTTGCCATATACGACGTATAAGCTTGCTCTATTGCCGCGCTTGCTGTTCTGCTTTTTATATATCGCTTGTTGATGTAGAAGTTTTCGTAATTACGATTGCTCTTTACGTTGTCGGAGCGTCCGATATAGCCTTTTACGGTTATACCGTCATATTCTCCGTTCACCTCAAGAAGTCTATTGGAAAAATCTCTGCCGAAAACAGCATATATTGCGCTTAAAAGCTTTCCGTCTCCTGCCGTTTCAAGCTTTACCTGCCCATCGCAAATAAGTCTGAATGCGATCTCCGGATGAGATAGTGCTATCCTCTCTACATTTGCGCAAACTGCGGTCGTTTCGGTAACATCCCTCTTCAAAAACTTTCTTCTTGCAGGAACGTTTGCAAAAAGGTTTTCAACTATTATCGTTGTTCCGTTTGAGCATCCGCGCTCTACAATATCGCCGGGCTCTCCGTAATGGACCTCAAATTCCGCACCTATCGGAGCATCGTGCGGCTTTGATATGATCCTTATATCCGACACCGCACTTATTGCGGCCAGGGCCTCTCCTCTGAATCCGAGTGTGCATATTCCGTCAAGATCCTCAGCGCATCTTATCTTGCTCGTTGCATGGCGCATGACCGCCAGCGGAATATCCTCCGGCTCCATACCGCATCCGTCATCGGAAATGCGCATAAATGTTATGCCGCCGTTTTGTATCTCGACGGTTATATGTCTTGCGCCGGCATCTATTGAGTTTTCAATCATTTCCTTTATCGCGGAGGCGGGTCTGTCAACCACCTCGCCTGCGGCAATAAGGTTTGCAACCTCAAAGGATAAAATATTTATCTTTGGCACAAACGTCCTCTCCTTTAATTCAACTTATCTTCCAAGTCTTTTTTTCCAATCGAATACCAAGGTCATGCACTCATAGGGTGAGAGAGTGTTGATGTCGGTATTTTTTATCTCCTCTATGACCTGCTCATTTACAAGGTCGTCAAAGCTGATAAGACCCTCATCGCTCTCCTCGGTCTTTTCCTCCACGTCGGTTAGCTTGATATTCTTTGCGCTCTCTTCTACCGAAGCCAGCACCTCACGGGCTCTTTTTATAACCTCGTTAGGTAATCCCGCAAGCTTGGCAACCTCAATTCCGTAGCTGTCGTCTGTCGAGCCGCGAACTATCTTACGCAAGAAGGTGATATTATCTCCCCTCTTTTTAGCGGCGATATTATAGTTGACTATTCCGTCAAACTCGTTTTCCATACCCGTAAGCTCATGGTAATGAGTTGCAAACAGAGTCTTCGCACCTATCTTTTTGCTTGCCGTGTATTCTACTATGGCACGTGCAATACTCATTCCGTCAAATGTCGACGTTCCGCGTCCGACCTCATCGTAAATGATAAGGCTCTTTTTAGTGGCATTGCGCAAAATATATGCAACCTCGTTCATTTCAAGCATAAAGGTTGACTGTCCTGATGCCAGATCATCCGATGCGCCTACACGGGTAAATATTTTATCGACTATACCAACGGTAGCCTCTGCCGCAGGGACAAACGAGCCGATCTGAGCCATAAGCACGATGAGCGCCACCTGACGCATATACGTAGACTTACCTGCCATATTCGGTCCGGTTATGAGCATCAGCCGCTCTGTCTTCATATTAAGCAACGTATCGTTAGGAACAAAATAGCTGTCCTTTACGAATTGCTCAACAACGGGATGACGTCCGTCTTTTATTGTTATATCATCCGAGGAATTGATCTCGGGACGGATATATCTGTTTTTGGCGGCAACGGTCGCCAAGCTGTAATACGCATCTATTTGAGCTATAAGTGCCGCCGCCTTCTGTATTCTTGAGCTGTTTTCTGCGACCCTTGTTCTTATCTCGCAGAATATGTCATATTCAAGCTGGCAAAGCTTATCAGATGCTCCGAGCACCTTTGCCTCCATCTCCTTGAGCTCCTCGGTGATATATCTCTCACAATTTGAAAGAGTTTGCTTGCGGATATATCTGTCGGGAACGAGATTGATCTGCGACTTGGTAACCTCTATGTAAAATCCGAATACGCGGTTATATCCGACCTTAAGGGTCTTGATTCCGGTAGCATCGCGCTCATTCTGAGCTATCTGCTCCTTCCATTCATCACCGTGGTCGATTATGGTTCTGTACTCGTCGACCTGCGCGTTATATCCGTTCAATATCATTCCGCCCTCGCGCACTGTTATCGGCGCATCTGCGGAAATTGACGCATCTATAAGGCTGCAAACGTCCTCAAGGGTGTCAAGCTCCGAATATATGCTTTGCATCTCGTTTGACGTGCATTCGCTTATAAGCTTTTTAAGCTCCGGAAGTATGCGAATACTGTTAGCCACCGCACACAGATCGCGCGCGTTAGCTGTTCCGTACACGATCTTGGTCATGAGACGCTCGATGTCAAGCACATCGTCAAGAAGCTCAGATATCTGCTCGCGGAGCATGAAGCTGTTATAAAACTCCTCGACAGCATTCTGTCTGCGTATTATACGCGAAACGTTGATAAGCGGATGCTCCACCCACTTTCTCAAAAGGCGTGCTCCGAGAGAGGAGCGAGTTTTATCCAATACCCAGAGAAGTGTTCCCTTTTTCTCCTTTGTGCGAAGCGACTCTGTGAGCTCAAGATTTCTTCGTGTGTTTACATCAAGCTCGAGATACTGTCCGTTGGAATATACGTTGAGCTTATTGATATACGAAATGTCCTTTTTCTGCGTATCCTTGACGTAGTCGAGCATAGCGCCGACCGCGCGGACTATTGCCTTATCCGCAACGTCGTCCTCACGCAGTGAGTCGGCAAACTGAATATTCACTCTCTCAAGGCAGGTTTCATACTCAAATCGCTTATACTGGCTGTCGTTGAGCATAGCGCCAAGTCGGCTCTCAATAAATTTCGCAGTATCTGCAAATTTCATTGAGTTGAGGTTTGTAACGACCTCAACCGGCGAATATGTGCCAAGCTCATTCTGCAATTTAGCATCTATTCCGTCGCCCGAAAGAGACGTAGCATAAATTTCTGCAGTGGAAATATCGCAAAAACAAATTCCGCACTCAAACTCGCCTAAATAAAGCGAGCAAAGGTAGTTATTCTTTTTTTCCGAAAGCAGCTCTGATTCTATAAGTGTTCCGGGAGTAATGACTCTTATTACATCGCGTCTGACTATTCCCTTTGCCTCGGCGGGATTTTCCATCTGCTCACAGATAGCTATTTTATATCCCTGCTCGATAAGTCTGCCTATATAGGTATCGACCGAATGGAACGGAACACCGCACATAGGCGCTCTTTCGGCTTCTCCGCAATCTCTGCCCGTAAGTGTTAATTCAAGAGCGCGGGACGCTATTATGGCGTCGTCAAAGAACATCTCGTAAAAATCACCGAGACGGTAAAAAAGAAGATAGTCCTTATAGTTGTTTTTTATCTCGAAATATTGCTCCATCATCGGAGTCATAAGCTAAATCCTCGCTTTAAATGATTGATTCAAATACTTGGGTCTTGATAATATCAGTGGCATCCGCTGCAAGACGAGCAATCGTGTGTGCAGGGTGTCTGTCCGGTTGCGTTGAACATGATTGTATTATTTACACTTTCCATAAGCTCGTTTACAGCCTGCTGAGCCTCGTCAAGCTCTCTGAAAATGGGATCTGTGGTTATCTCTGCATAGATCTCGTCTATTCTTGCCTGGATGCGTGAGAGCGCGTCGGTATCGATCTCCTCGCTGTCTCCCATCTCTGTGAGCGCCTGCTGCTGAATGCCGTATTCCATCATAAGGTTTCCGATCTTCTCGCTTGACTCATATGCTTCCTTTGCCTTTTCCATACGGATCATTCTCTCATCTGCCTTGATCGCTTTACCAAGCTCTGTTGCAATTTCAAATATACTCATTTCAGTTTCCTCTTTTCTTTTGATTCTTTTTTATATTTTCTCGCCGTAGAGCGCAAAGGTCTCGGCGCGTGTGATTTTCAGCTTAACGAATTTTCCGATATCAGATTCGTCGCCGCTGAAAAGCACTATTTTATTTCCCTCATTTCGTCCCGAATATACGTTTTCATTGCTCTTGCTCGGGCCGTCACACAGAACTTTTATTATCTGTCCTTCAAGTGGCTTATTTTTTTCAAGAGCGATCGCGTTTTGCGTGTCGAGCAATCTGTTCATTCTCTCTCCCTTGACCGCATCCGGGATTTGGCAATCCATTGCTGCAGCAGGCGTGTCCTTTCTCGGAGAATAAATGAATGAATAGATCATATCGAACCTCACACGGCGGATCATTTCAAGAGTTCCCTCGAAATCTTCATCCGTCTCACCGGGAAATCCGACTATAATATCCGAGGATATCGTTATATCGGGAACCATTTTTCTAAGATACTCGACTGTGTCGAGATATTTTTTTGTGTCATAGTGACGATTCATTTTTTTAAGAATATCGTCGCTTCCCGACTGCATAGGCAGATGGAACTGATGCGCGATATGCTTTGAAGATGCAATAACGTCAATTAACTTTCTTGAAGCATCCTTCGGATGAGAGGTCATAAAGCGAATATAATAATCGCCCTCTATTTTATCGATATCCGCAAGAAGATCGGCAAAATCGTACGTTTCGCCGTCATCGCTCTTGGCATCCTTGCCGTAGGAATTTACGTTCTGACCCAAAAGCGTTATGTCCTTATATCCTTGGCTGACCAGCTCTCTGACCTCGTTAATTATATCCTCGGGGCGTCTGCTTCTTTCGCGTCCGCGAACATATGGGACGATACAATAGGTACAGAAATTATTACATCCGTACATTATCGAGACCCACGCGCGATACGATGATTCACGGTATATGGGAAGTCCCTCGGCTACAAGATATTCCTTTTCCTCGGGGCAATACAATCGCTTTCCCTTCTCAAGCTTCTTAAAAACAAGCTCCGGAAGCCTATGGAGCGACGAGGTTCCGAGTACAAAATCAACGTAAGGATAGCTGTGCTTAATAGATTCCTTTCGATGCTCCTGCGTAACCATACAGCCGCACACGCCAATGAGCATATCGGGTCTTGCAGACTTTATATGCTTGTACTGACCGATTATTGAGAGCGCCTTTTGCTCTGCATGCTCTCTTACGGCGCAGGTGTTGACCATTATAAGATCCGCATTTTCGGGCGTGTATGTTATTTTGTAACCCATAGCAACGCACATACCTGCGATCTTTTCGCTGTCCGCCTCATTTTGCTGACAGCCAAAGGTCTGCACGAAGGCATATTTGTCGGCGCCACGGTTTAATATATTTACTTTTTCTACGTATTCCCTCTGCGCTTTCATTTCCGCATCGGGTAGGATTCGGTATTCTCTCATTTTGCGTCCTTTAAGGATAATATAATTATAGATTATAATTATAACATCTTTTTATATTTCTGTCAAGAGTTTGGCGCGCATTTTAGTATTGTCGCATGTTTTTTATAAAGGAAATCGGCACATCCGACCATTTCCGGTGTGCCGATTGATTTTTCACTTTATTTACTGCTTGCGGCTATCGCAGCGGCGGTGAGAGTGTTTTTAAGCAGCATTGTGATCGTCATAGGTCCGACACCGCCCGGAACAGGCGTGATGTAGGATGCCTTGGGCTCCACCTCGGCAAAAGCGACGTCTCCGACAAGCTTTCCGCTCTCAAGTCGGTTGATTCCGACGTCGATGACAACAGCGCCCTCCTTGACCATATCCGCAGTAACAAATTCGGGCTTTCCTATTGATGCTACAAGGATGTCGGCCTCGCGGCAGATCTCCTTGAGATTTTGCGTTCTGCTATGACATACAGTCACCGTTCCGTTAGCATGAAGCAAGAGCATCGCCATAGGCTTTCCGACTATATTGGAACGGCCTATTACCACACACTTTTTGCCGCACACATCAACTCCTGAGCGCTCAAGAAGAACCATTACGCCCGCAGGTGTGCAAGGAAGCAGATCGTGATTACCTATCATGATCTTTCCAACGTTATAGGGATGGAAAGCATCTACATCCTTTTCGGGCTTTATCTTAAGGAGTATTTCTGTTTCATTCAAATGCTTTGGAAGAGGAAGCTGGACAAGTATTCCGTGAATTTTATCATCTGCGTTCAGTCTTTCAACAAGCGCAACGAGCTCCTCCTGGGTGGTCTCTGCGGGAAGCTCATAGCTTTCGGAGTAGAATCCCACTTCCTCGCATCCGCGCTTTTTATTGCGAACGTAGACCTGCGATGCAGGATCGTTACCGACTATAATAACCGCAAGACCCGGCGCGCAGTTGTTCTTTTCCTTGAATTTTACAACCTCAATGGCAATTTCTTCCCTTACCTGCTTGCTTATAGCTTTTCCGTCAATTATCTGTGCCATCTTCCTTTTCTCCTTCTTTTGCCTCAACGTTCTCAACACCCTCAGCTACCTTCTCCTTTTTTGAGAAGAACACGGGGTTCATTTCAACTGTGGGCTTGATCATATTATCAAATTTAGAGAGCTTCGCATCCGGATTATTGAACTTCCTTGAGTAAATAAGACCCGCGATAAGAAGTCCTCCGAATATCACGAAGCAAAGTATACCTACAAGCTGGGATATGCGTATTTCTGTTCCGGGAATATAAAGGCTATCCGTTCTCAATCCCTCTATAAAAAATCTTCCGAAGCCGTACCACGCAAGATACATGCAGGCGATCTGTCCGTTGAATTTCTTTTTCTTGTAAAAGATGTTTATAAGAATGAATCCTGCCAGATTCCAAAGTGATTCATAAAGGAAGGTCGGGTGAACGTATACCATACTGTCTGTATCAAAATCGCTCATGGTATTGCTTGATATAAGTCCCATTCGCATAAAGTAGAGAGGATGTCCCTCTGATACAATGCCGCCAAATGCTTCTCCGTTGAAGAAGTTACCCCAACGGCCGAGAGACTGCGCGATCATTACACCGGGCGCCGCCATATCCAAAAGCTTTATCGTGTTCATCTTTTTGATCCTTGTGGATATGATTATTCCGACAGCTCCCATTATGATTCCGCCGTAAATCGCAAGTCCGCCCTCGCGCAGATCAAACACGTTACCCAAAAATTCTCCAAGCTTAAAGGGCTCGGGAATATAATACTCAAGTGTTGTCAGAACGTAGTACAGTCTTGCACCGAGTATTCCGAGAATAACAGTCCAGAGCGCTATGTCAATAATGTCGTCGAGGACAATTCCCTCATACTTACCTCTGAACCAGGTGTAAATGAAGGCAAATACGATTCCGAGCGTGATTATAATTCCGTACCAAAATACAGGAAAATCACCGCCGATGTTAAATGCCTCGTTATCGAGCTGAAAGTTTTCAATTCCCAATCCCGGGAAAGACACGGTATTGTTTTCTATCATATTTTATCTTCCTTTCCCTGCGGCTTTACAACCGACAGTGTAAAAAATTCGTCTTTGAAAATATCCTTTGCAAGCGGTAACATATCCTCGAATCTGATCTCGCCTACTATCTTCGGATATTCGAAAAGATCGATTCCCTCCCATGCGTAGGAATTAAGTGAGAATACGATATCCTCGGTGCTGTCAAATTCAAGAACGTATGAAGCGTACATACACTTCTTTTCACGATTAAAGTCTCTTTCGTCAAAGCCGTTCTCAAGGCATTTTTTTATGTATTCCTTGATCCTTTCGAGAAGCACCCGAGGCTCATCGCTCTCACCCGACATCATAACGTATGCGGTTGTGGAATTTGAAGAATATCCCACATCAAATCCGGGCGAAAGCAACCCCTCGTTAAGCATTTCAAGGTAAAATTCTCCGGATTCCGAAAACATCATATTTAAAAGGATATTGATCGATTCGGCTCTTTTGAATCTCTCCTTGGAGTCCGAGGGCATCTCTACATCCTTTATTCCTATCGAGAAAATGGTATTGCCTATCAGCAATTCCTTTTCCACATATGGAGAAACGACCGAGGCAGGCTCGATGAATTTCCTTATTTCAGGACGGCTTACCGCTTTATTTTGAAACCTTTTATCGACATATTCCAGCACCTTTTCAGGTGTAAGTCTTCCGCTCACGCACAAGACCATATTTGAAGGAATATAAAAATCTTGACAACATTTGTAAAGCGTTTCCGGGGTGATCCGTGAAATTGATTTTTCACTTCCGCATATCTCAAATTTGACGGGATCGTTATGATACATTCCCTCAAGCATGCCTATATAACAGCGGTCATACGGGTCATCTATACATCCGTTTATTTCCTGTGCAATGATGCCTATTTCTCTTTTTACCGACTCATTGGTAAAGCATGGGTCGGTAGCAAAATACAAAAGATGCTCAAGGCATTTTTCTTCGTTTTCCGTGGTGGAAAAATAGTATGCGGTTTTATCGTTTGACGTATATGCGTTACAATATGCGCCGAGCGAGGAAAACACGTCATCAGCATTGCTTCCGTCGGAATTATCAAAAAGCTTGTGCTCAAGAAAGTGAGCGCATCCCTCGGGCAGTATCACTTTCTCTCCGTTCTTTTCGTATTCCGTTACACTGCCTCCGAAATTCACGGCGATAACTCCGTAGGTCGTTGACATATCCTTTGGAAACACGCATACGGTAAGCCCGCTTTCATGCACGGTTTTATAGTACTTTTCGGATAGGATCTCGGACACGAACTCTTTAAACTCACTCATCTTCCGCATCCTCCTCACCATCTCCGTTACCGTTAAGAAAATAAACTGTATCAAGCTTCATTCTGTTAGCCGCCGCTATAACCTCATCTCTTGAAACAGCTGCGATCTTCTCGCAACAGATTTGAGGCTCCTCGCAAACGCCCGCAAAAATTCGTCTTAATAAAAACGCTTCAATAGAGGCCGGACTGTCATTTATCTGTCTGAAGCTTGCAATCAAGGTATGCTTTGCGGTTTCAATTTCGCTATCGGTGAAATCCCCGTTTTGCATTGCGGAAAGCTGGAAAGCGATCTCGTTTTGCGCATCATCCTTTTTTGCGGGATCTATTCCGCATCCGACCTTTACCGTTCCGGTTGCACTATGCAACGAGGAATAGCAATAATAGCAAAGGCTTTTTCTCTCTCTTAAATTTAGAAACAGCTTAGAGACAGACGCTCCTCCGAACATCTCATTAAAGAGTAGCATTGAATAGTACTCGCTATCAGAAAGCACTGTGCCGCAACGGTATCCAAGCACGAGCCTTCCCTGTGAAACATCCTCTTCCTCCTGAATGTATTTTACATCGTTTCCTTTGCGCTCAAAGGGCTTTTCGCCATAAGAAATGTCATATTTTTCAGGATTTTCAAGCACAAAATACTTCTTTATAAGTCTTTGGACTTTGGAATGATCCTCGTCGCCTATATAAAAGCATTCAATACGACATTCTTGGAAAAAGCGGCTTATATTTTCTGTAAGATCTTCACTTGTAAATGATCTTATAAGCTCCACGTTCCCATCGATAGCAACGCCGTATTTCGAGTCTTTAAACATATTCTTCGAACACTGCTCGGATGCGTATGCCTTGAGATCGTTTTTCTTTGCGTTTAGATGGTCTATCGCTATCTTTTTCTCGCTTTCAACAAACGCCTCACACAACAATCCCCTATTATCCTTCAACGGATGGAAAAGGATATCCGACAACACCGACATTACACCGTCGAATATATCGGTATCATCATCCGCAAAAGCATATTTATCCTTTAGCATTTTGCAGGAAATCTTATGTACCGATTTATCTCCCACCACACTGCTACGCACGGAAACGGTAGCTCCGTACCGCTCATCCAGCGCTTTATTTATCGCTATTACCGTAGGATATGACTCAGATCCACGCATCATAACCTGAAGCATGAGCCTTGCAAGGGGCGAGTAATACTCATCGCGTTCGCATATAAAGTTTACGGAAAAGCGGGTTGCCTTAAATTTATCGGTTTGTACCGAATGCAATCTTATTTTTCCATTTAATATATCTGTTGTTTTTAAAATCATTTCGTTATCTTCAAAATAACCCTTCAATAAACATTATAATCAATATATTGTACACCAAATAAGACTTTTTTTCAAGTGTTTTTTGTTAATAAAAATAAAAATGGCCTGTTTTACAAAAAAAACAGACCATTTTTATTATTTACGCCTTATTTGCGCACTTTTTTGCAATATTATCTGCCGCGGCATCAAGATAATCGCAGAGTATATATTCGATCATTCCCTTATCAACAAGAGAAGCTACCGCAGTATCCACGGGGATCTTTGCAAGAAGATCGTATCCGAATTCGTCGGCTATCTCGTCGATATGGCTATCACCGAATATCTTTATTTCCTTGCCGCAATCGGGGCACTTTACAAAGCTCATGTTTTCAACAAGGCCAAGCACCGGTATACTCATCATATCAGCCATATTTGCGGCCTTCTTGACTATCATGGAAACAAGGTCCTGAGGGCTTGATACGATAACGCATCCGTCGATAGGAAGGCTCTGGAATACGGTAAGCGGTACGTCACCTGTTCCGGGAGGGCAATCTACCAAAAGGAAATCGAGATCTCCCCAAGCCGCATCCGTCCAGAACTGACGAACAGTTCCCGCGATAAGCGATCCGCGCCATACAACGGGTCTTGTTTCATCCTCAAGCATCAGATTCACCGACATAACCTTAATGCCTGTCTTAGTCTCGGGAGGAAGCATAGCTCCGTTTTCATCACCCTCAACGTCAGCGTAAACACCAAACGCCTTAGGAATAGAAGGTCCTGTTATATCGGCATCAAGGATACCTACCTTATAGCCCTTACGAGAAAGGTGTACTGCGAGCATTGACGTTACAAGTGATTTACCAACGCCGCCCTTTCCGCTCATTACAGCTACTATATGCTTTACGTTGCTTCCTTTATTAGCTGCGTCCTTGGGAACTCCGCCGTTTTTAGACGGGCAGTTCATCGAGCATGAGGAGCAATCGTGTGTACATCCGCTCATTTTAATTACCTCCAAAAAATATTCAAATTAAAACCAAAGCATATTATACACCGAAATGAATAAAAAATCAAGTAAAAAGACAAAATACTTTAAAAAAATAAAAAAGAACCCTTATACAGAGTTCTTTTTTATTTTTTAACGGTTAATTAGCCCTCTTTTACGTTGAGAACCTTCTTGCCGTTGTAGTAGCCACAAACCTTGCATACGCAGTGGGGCTTGAGCATCTCGCCGCATGCGGGGTTAGAGCACTTTACAAGTCCGGGCATGGTGAGCTTGGAGTTATTGGATCTTCTCTTATCTCTGCGTGCGCTGGACACTTTCTTCTTCGGTACTGCCATATTGAACCTCCCTCTCGAAGCACACTTATGTATGCCATCGATTATATAAAATAAATTTTTTTACTTTTTGAAGCGTTTATTTGTCTTCTTCCTTCTGAAGCAGAGTTGCAAGGACTGCAAGACGCGGGTCGATCTCCTTTTTGGGGCAACCGCAATCGCCATCCTTAAGCAATTTACCGCACTTGGGGCAAAGTCCGGGACAATCCTCCGAGCAAAGGATCTTTCTCGGGAAATCAAGCAAGAGAGCCTCGGCAAGCTGCTCGTCAATATCGAGCTTGCCATTTTCGACTATAACGTACTCGTCTACGTTATCCTCGATCTGCTCCTCGGTCAACGTTCCCTCATCTGCAACCACGCGCTCGAAATCAAGCACGAATTCTCCCTCGACGATGTCAAGGCATCTGTCACACTCGGTCTCATACGCAAGATGAGCCTCGGCGATAAGCTGCATATATCCCGCGCTATCGGTTATTTCTCCCGTAACGTGAGCGTCGTCCTTAAATTTTACTCTGTCCATAGGGATGGGAGCAAGCTTGTAATCAAATGTTATTCGGTTCTTTTCTCCGCGGAGAAGCGGACCTACATCCAAAATCATACTCTTTCCTTCCCTTCATTCAAGACACAAAACGCGACTTTAATTATTATATAGTATCAAATGCGTTTTGTCAAGAGTTTTTTCGCATTTTTTGGACATTGAATCATATTTTTTTATTTTCGTTTAACTATTTTCTCTTTAGTAATACAAAGAGAGGTGATTTTATCGAAAGCATTATGATTGTACCATCCTTATATCTGTTTGTCAATGCCTCTAAAAAACTTTTGCTTGACACAAAAGCCATTGCATGATATACTTTATTGTAGAAAAATTAAGGAGGAGAGAAAATGCGTACCGTTGGCATCATTTGCGAATACAATCCGTTTCATCTCGGTCACAAAAAGCAAATAGACACCTTGCGCTCTATGGGCTACGACTGCGTAATTTGCGCCATGAGCGGCAATTACACGCAACGCGGTGAGTTTACCGTTTTCGACAAGTACACCAGAGCCGAATCCGCAGTTTTCTCGGGGGCTGATATAGTTGTAGAGCTTCCTTTTCCCTTCTCATCACTTTCCGCGGAAGGATTTGCAAGCGCGGGTGTGCATATCCTCGCGTCTCTCGGTGCTGATGCCATAAGCTTTGGTAGCGAGTGCGGCGACATTAGCAGGCTTGAACGCGCAACCGATGCCATTCTCTCTTCCGAATTTAAAAACATCTATTCCGATCTGCAACGGGGCGGACTCGGATCAGCGGCGGCATATTTTGAAGCCTTGAAGCGCGTTACCGGAAATAACGTTGAGCTTTTTTCAAACGACATTCTCGCGATTTCCTATATTGCGGCAATAAAGAGGCTCGGCGTAAATATATCGGCGATCCCGATCAAGAGAGAGGGGGCGGCATATAATGAAACAGAGCTTTCCGACGGAGTTCTTCCGAGTGCATCCGCCATACGCCGCGCAATGTCAAGCTCCCACGGTGAGCTTGAAGAAATTTTCCGTGGCTTTGTTCCGAATGAGGCTATACCGACTCTTCTGAGATCGGTTTCAGACGGCAATGCACCCATCAAAATAGACAGTATCGGGGATAATATCATTTCGTTTTTCAAGCTTATGACTCCCGATGAGATAGTCTCCAGAGCTCTGTTGCGTTCGGGTGGCGGCAAATGTATTGCAGAGGACGGATGCGGCATCTGCGATCGTATATGCAACTGTGCAAAGCAAGCAAAAAGCCTTGACGAGCTTCTTGATAATGCCTACACATCAAAATATCCGAATGCAAGAATAAACAGAGTACTTCTCTTTTCCCTTCTCGGAGTTTCGGACAAGGTGGCATCGTCACTCCCCGAATACACCACACTCCTTGCCGCAAGTGCTTCCGGTAGAAAATATCTTTCAAGCATCAGAAAAACATCAGAGTTTCCGGTAGTAACAAAGCCCGCCGATGCTCCAAGCGGAATTTTGAGGGATATTATACGTTTTTCGGACTCACTTTATTCGTCCGCGATGCCGTCAGACCGAGACAGCGACAGCTTTTTGAAAAAGCATCCGTTTATGGGACGATGAGGCACAAAAAAGGTCAAAAATGTAAATTGTACGAAAACATTGTATATTTACTGTTGACTTAACATGATTTATGTGATATAATTTATTGATTGATAATTTGTGAAAGGATTTCGAGTAATCGAAAAGGTGATAAATATGGCAGAAACACGCGATCAGGTCAAGGGCGCATACCTCTATTATAAGAACAGACCGCTTGTAAGAGAAAAGGATACGATTTGCTACGGAGATTTTTCCGAGAGATGCGTTCTCATATTCGAGATCATGTCCTATACCGAATCGAACGGAGTAAAGATCCCCGGAAAGGTATTCATCCAGGTTATCGAGTCCGAAACCGGAGCAATACTCAAGCAGGCTGACAAGGACGGCATGTACGAGGCATTCACATACGGAATGTTCTGGTATGAAAAATTCTTGAACGAGGCTTAATCAAAATAAAAAAACACGGCGCACCGCGCCGTGTTTTTTTATTACATTTTTACTTCAATAAGAGCATAAGAACGAGGAGCGTCAAACGTAAGCCTTACCTTACTGCCGTTAACTACCGCATTCACGCTTGTATTGGATATAAGTGTGCCGATGATCTCAACGTTCTCTTCAAGGTCAAACTCAAATGTATTTTTATCGTTTACCTCACGGAAAGCAAGCAGATACGATCTGTCCTTTCCCTTGATCTTAAATCCCGTAAAGCTTCTTCCGTCGGGTCTCTGTCCGATGGGAGATACATCTGCCACGGCGAGATCCTCTCTGATTCCACGCCACACCTTCATTATGGGTGCAAGCTCTTCGCGGCGCTTTTCGGGCAGGAACTGAAGCTCCATCCAGAAAAGAGGATTTGTCAGCATTACCGATGCGAAAAGATAATCCATTCCGTAAAGCGAGGGGGCAAAGGGATCGGTGTCGGCATAGCACTCCTTGCCGAGCTCAGGATTCACAAGCTCAAATTGGAATCGTGTTGTGGGAAGGTATTTTGCAAATCCCCAAAGGCTGCGAAGCACTCTGTACGGATAGGCATTGGTGCTCATTGTATATCTGTTTTCAACGAAAATAGAGCCGTATTCTTTTCCGCAAAGATAATTGATTCTCTTGTCGCGCGTTACGTCGAGCTGAACAGCCACATCAGAACCGAAGGAATAAACGGCATTGAGAAGCTTCAAAAACTGCACTTTATTTTCGTTTGTATCGATCCAATACATATCAAGCTTAAAGCAGCGCACGCCCCATTCATCGTATGCCTTTTTAAGCACAGCGATATCTCTGTCTATCAATGCGTAATTGTCATCGCTATCGGGAGCAAACCAGATACCGAGCTTAAGTCCCGCATCCCGTGCGGCTTTTGTTATTTCCTCCATACCGTTCGGGAATTTTTCCTTTCCGTATTCCCAGAAATCGCCTCTGAACAAGCGTCTTCCCTTTTCATTTTTGATTGCGGGATCGTATGTGTTGCCGGTCTGCCATCCGTCGTCTATCTGAACGATATCAACGCCGATGTCCTTTGCGGCCTCTATTTCTCTCAAAACAAAGTCGCGGCATATTCTCGAATATCCGTTTCTGTCGCCCCAGGTGTTTGACATAGTACGCGGAAGCTTATTTATCATAGCATCCTTGAGATATTTTCTGCAAAGCGATTCTATCTCACAGGTTTTGCCAAATCCTATGGCAATGGCATTACCCTCGTTTTCAAGCGACACTACCTTTTTTGTAATTTTTAGCGTTGTTGTAACGAAATCGGGAGCCTCGGAGCAAATAAAGAGAGATTCTCCGCTTGTAATATCATCAAGGAAAAAGATATTTCCCACGATAGGATTTTTAACTCCGTTTGCGAAAAGCAAGGTCTCATTTTCCTTTATAAGCGTATCTGTATCGTCACTGAATGCGAATAATGATACCGATCTTATTTTCCAATGGTTTCCGTCTATCTCCAAAAATCCGCCCTTGCATCCCTCAGGAAGATATACAACATTTTCTTTGTGTTCGATTTTTTCAGTTATTTCAAGAATTTTTGCCTTATTCAACATTTGATTTATACCTCTTCAAGACTCCATTTGGTGTACAGTAATGATCTGAAAGGATCATCATTTTTCGCACTCTGATAATAAGCGGTTATAAGCGATCCGTCATCAAGCTCTACCGTAGACGGATATCCGAGGTCGCCGTGAGTAGCGTCTCCGCGAAGCTCGACCTCCTTAGTAAAGGTCTCGCCGCCGTCATAGCTTATAAGCGCACGCTGACCGAAGGGTGCTTTTCTGCGGCCGTATGAAAGTATCAGCGCACCCGATGAGTGTAACAGAAAATGAGGCGGTGCGCCGCAGTTGCCAAGAGGCTTGGTCTCTGTCCACGTTTTGCCAAAGTCATCCGACCGACAGAGATGCAACGTAATACCGTCGTTCTCCTGAACTCTTATCGCGCAAAGGATTCTTCCGTTTGCCAGCTCAACGGTGTGGGGCTCTGTGTAAATATAGCTCGGCAGACCCGCCGTTTCCTTAACGGTGGATATAAACTCCCAGCTTTTTCCTCCGTCAGAGCTCTCATAAGCGAGAATATCTCCCTTTCCGCTCTCGCGTCCGGAGTGAAATTCCTTTCCGACGTATAGAAGCTTTCCGTTCTTCAAAAGAATGGGACCGTGAGGAGCGGTAACGGGTACTTTTATCGCCTCGCCCCACGTGTTTCCGCCATCCTCCGAAAGTCTTATGTGAGATCCGTATGTATTTTTCTCCTCGGGAATCTTTTTTAGATATTCAATAGCGCCCATATAAAGCTCCTTATGAAGCTTTACCGAGGCCTGATCCGCAACGTGATTTGAATGCTCCTCGGCGTTATCGATGTAGAAGCTTCTCGGATGATTGAAGTATGTCATCAGCATCCTTCCGTTGCCCAAAGAGAGTATTCCTGCATCTCTGTCATCAAGAGCTGTATCGTTGATGACGATCGGATTTGTCCAGCTCTCACCTTTGTCAAAGCTTTTGAAAAGATAGTTCTTTCCAAACGGGCAGATATGGCTTATTCTGTGTCCGGAGCAAGCGGCGTAAAGAGTACCGTTCTCGTCGCGGCAAATCGTTGGCCAACCGATATACTTAAAAATCTCGTTTTGTCCTCGATAAATAATTCCGTGCTTCATATCATATACCTCACTAATATTTCTCAGCGCGTAACGGCAACATATCACCGTAATCATATTATAAATGATTTTATCGAAAAAATCAATACAATATCAAGACAAAAAACAAAATTGATGTCCCGATTTTTGATTTTTTTGAAATCATCTATTGATTTTAATTTCGGTATATGATAAAATATCTCTGTAATTTCAGCGAGGGGAGGATCCTATGTCTTTTTATCAAAATATCTACTTTGTAGAGACGGTGGTACATATTGAAAATATTAAGATACGCATATGCGTTGATAACAATATTTTTGCATCGGGTGACCAATGTATTGCACCAACCCACAATCATTCCTTCTATGAAATAAGATATTATGCATCGGGGAGCGGAGAGATAGTTATAGGTAAAAAGCCAATGGAAATTTTCCCCGGCGCCCTTTACATAATTCACCCAAACGAATATCACTATCAGGACAAGCTGAGTATATGCGAGGACATTTCACAGTTCAGCCTTCGTTTTACTCCTATTGCCCCCTCGGAAAACGCTCCGAAGATCCAAAAGCACGCGTATGACAGATTCTGTCAGGTGCTTTCATCTCTGCATCAGATACGCGACACCGAGCTTTCGATACTTCCCTATTTTGAAAAGCTTGTAAGTGAGATCAGCGAAAGACGCTACGGTCACATAAACTGTACCAATGCCCTGCTGACATTCATAATGACAGACATTCTGCGCCGCTCCGAGCTTGACGACAGAAAGCGCGGAATGGCTCACACCGATGATTTTATGCTTGAGACCGACAGATTCTTTTCAATGGAATACAGAAACAAGACAACACTCAAGGATTATGCTGCCGAGCTTAATATTTCTCCGAGACACGCCTCAAGGATAATACGAAAAAATTTTGGAATCAGCTTTGTTGAAAAGCTGACCGAAACTCGCGTTGAGCACGCAAAGGTCGCGCTTTCGGACACCAATGAAAACATATCGGCAATCGCCGCGTTGTGCGGATTTCAAAGCTACGGTTATTTTATAACCTGCTTTAAGGCACATGTAGGAATGACACCGTCACATTACAGAGCAATGTGCAAAAGAAAAGAAACTCAAGGAGAAGATTAAAATGCAAAACAAATCAAATGATACAAAACGCTTTTGGGGATTACACTTTGACTTTCACGCGCAAAACACCATCGAGATCGGCACGCGCACAGTCCCGGAGGACATAGAGGCATACATATTGGCTGCAAAGCCCGACTTTATACAGTGTGACAGCAAGGGACACGAGGGAAACAGCAGCTATCCCACAAAATGCGGAAAGCCCGCCGACCTTATGCAGGGAGACAATCTGCGAATTTGGCGAGACGTTACAAAAAAGCACAATCTTCCCCTCTACGTTCATTATTCGGGTGTGTTTGACGATGAATACGTTAAAGCCAATCCCGATGAGGGTCAGCGCAACCGCAACGGAGATCTTACCGGAAAGATCTCGCTTTTCGGAAATTATCTTGACGACCGAATGATCCCTCAGCTCAAGGAATTTGCTGACGAGTATGAAATGGACGGTGCTTGGATAGACGGCGATTGCTGGGCAGTTGAGCAGGATTTTTCCGACAAGGCGAAGGCCGCGCTCGGGGAAGATATCTCACCTATCGAGCACAATCTCGCAATGCGGCAAGCATTCCTTGATTACGTTAAAAAATACGTTGATGCAATACACGCTCACAAGCCCGGATTCAAGATCACCAGCAACTGGCTCTACTCAAGTCCCACCCCCGACCGTCCGGAGCTTGATATAGACTTTATTTCGGGCGATCTCGCTGACACCGACGCAGTACACGACGTTCGTTTTGCCGCACGCGCTACCGCACTTCGCAAAAAGCCATGGGATCTTATGGCATGGGGCTTTGAGTGGCCTCACCATACCCACAAGCCCGCCGTGATGCTTATGCACGAGGCCGCTATTCCGCTGGCTCACGGAGGGGGGTTCCAAGTGTACGTAAGGCAGAATATGGACGGAAGCGCAAAAAAGGTAGATTGCTCACGTCTTAAAGAGGTAGCACAATTTGTTCGCGCACGCGAAATGCTGTACGGAAAAGAGCCCGTAGCTCAGGTTGGAATCCTTTACTCGGAATACGGATACTACCGTTGCCGCGAAAAGGATGGAAAGCCCTTTGCGGGCTGGGGAGCAGGACTCAGAAGTCCGCTTATCGGCTCGATGCACGCAATACTTGACAATCAATATACCCTTAATATCCTTTGCGAATATCAGCATGAGGATTTTGCGAAATACGACATAATCGCCGTATCCGAATGGGATGACGTTGGGGAGAATATGAGAAGCATTCTTCTCGAATATGTCAACGGCGGCGGCAAACTTTTACTTCTCGGTGAAAAGCAGTGCCGAGCGTTTGCAAAGGACGTTGGTACAGAATTTGGCGAGACGCACGAGCTCAAGGAAGCGTTCGTTATTGCTGACGACGGTTGCTTCGGAGCATTCAACAGAGCGCGTGACAAGCAGATCTTGCAGGTTCTCGATCTTCTTGAAGGCGAAGGACACATCTACAACAACGTAGACCTGCGTGATGCGCTTCTTCCCTCATACAGGATCGACAGCTACGGCAAGGGAAAGATCGCATATGTTCCCTTTGATTTCGGACAGTGCTATCTTGAATCAAGAAGCTATATCACAAGAGACTACCTTGGTAAGATATTGAACAAGCTTGCCAAAGCCGATATTGAGATCAACAAGAAAAATATTGATCTCATTCTCCAAAAAAACGGTGACGGGTATATCCTCAACCTTGTCAATATGCTTCAGGCAAGACACGCACTTTACACTATCGTTTATAACGAGATCCCCGAGATCCACGACATAACCGTGAAAATAAAGGGCAAATTCAAGAGTGTATCGATGCCGCTTGGTGAAAAATTCAGCGCGGAAATTACACCCGATGAGGCTATCATCCACCTTGAAAAGCTTGAAATTCATTCAATTATCGAGCTGAATTAAAGAAAAAAACCAAGATCGTACGATCTTGGTTTTTTCTATTATTCAACGGTTACAAATGTTCCCTGTCCTATTCCGAGAGTGAACTCATAATATCCGTCCTTTGATTCAAGCACGCGCGGCTCGCCAATTATTCGCTTAAAAACATTGCCGATCTCGTTGGAATAGAGAGCCTTTCATACCTTAACCGCATATTCAAGGAAAAATACAGCGTTACACCTTTAAAATACCGAAAGCAGTATGCTAATCCAACGCCCATACCGTGCAAGATCAATCAGAAAAGATCTGTGCGACCAAATCCAAGGCAAAATGCAGACATTCCGAATAATAACCGTTAAATAAAACGAATCCGCCGAGCATGCGCTCGGCGGATATTGTTATATAATATCATTACCTATCGGAGTGTAAAAAATCTTTGAAAATTCCGCGGCTGTTTTGCTCCTCGGCAACGCCCACATTACCTTTGCCACGACAGTTTCGGTGGTCATATCGTAAGCCTCGGGGATCTCATATTTCTGCTTGATACGCAGACCTACCTGATATACTCCCATGTCGCTTCCCTCATGCGGCACCTGGGTGGTAATAACGATCCTAACACCTTTTGCGATAAGCTTTTCTATCTTTTCAACAAATTCATCGTTATCGTAATAAGGCAGACCGCCAACGCCAAAGCTCTCGATTATTACCGCGTGATATCTATCGGCTATATAGTCAAATATATCTGCGCTCATACCGGGAATAAGCTTAACAACGATAACAGAGGAATCTATTTCATCGTAAAATATCGGATCTCCCTCGACGCTCTCGCGAATGTAATATTTAACCGCTCCGCGAATAAATCCCACCTCGGGATAGTCAATGCTTGAGAAGGCATTGAAGCTCTTTGTTCTTGTCTTTCTTGCGCGTGTCGCGGCGATGATCTTGTCACCGAAAACTATATGAACTCCGCAAGCAGAGTCATCTGCGGCATATAAAAATGCGTCTGACAGATTTTCTCTTGCATCGGTGTCGCGCTTCTCTATCGGTATCTGCGCGCCCGTTAAGACTATCGGCTTTTTGCTGTTCTGTATAAGGTAGTGAAGCATCGATGCCGCATATGCCATAGTATCTGTTCCGTGTGTGATAACGAAGCCGTCGTAATCATCATAGACCTTTTTTATGTGACGTGCTATCTCAAGCCAATACTCAGGACGCATATTCGTGCTGTCCAGGCTGTAAAGCTGGCAGGTGGAGACCCTGCATATTTTAACGATCTCGGGAACGTGCGAAATAAGCTCCTCGGACGTAAGTGCGGGAGAAAGCCCATTTTCACTGTCCGCAGACGCAATCGTTCCGCCTGTCGTTATCAAAAGAATATGTTTCATATTGCTCCTATTGTTTAAAATCAATGTTAAATTTCTTCTCTGCGGGGAAAAATTCGCCGAGTTCAATTCCAACTATCTCCGCAAAGATCGGAAAATCGATCTTGGGCGCTGACGCCATTGCCCTTGCAACCTCGTCTCCGTCTCCGCAAAACAGAGTTGCGTGCGGCACCCATTCAAATCCGTTTGCATAATCGCACTCAAAGCATGTGCGCAGATCCTTCAGCTCGTCTGTTATCTCGGGCTCAATAAACAACACCTTGTCTCCAAAATGCCCGTAGCTCATAAGCTTTATATCAAAAGGCTTTGCTTTCTCGGCAACAGTCTTTATTTTTTCGATTACATTATCAAGCTCATCTGTGGGATAGCTTCCGAGAGTTAGGTGAAACGGGATCCCCATTGTCTGACTTCCCGAAGATATATTCTGAATGAAAAAGCTTTGAATTTCACCGAGTCTGTCCTGCGTTTGTTTATCAAACACAGCCATAACTGTCAAAAAACGCCTCTCACTCATATACCAAATCCGCCGTCAATGCCTATCATCTGTGCGGTGATAAAGGACGCCTTATCACTTGCAAGAAAATATACAAGCTCTGCAACCTCGGTGGGATCTCCTATACGGTAAAGCGGAGTCTGCTCGCAAAGCTCTGCGATCTCGCTGTCATCGTAGCAAGAGTTCATATCGGTATCTATAACGCCCGGCTCAACGCAGTTTACACGCACACCCGAAGGGCCAAGCTCCTTTGCAAGCGAAAGCGTGAGTCCTCTGAGTCCTGCCTTTGACGTAGAATAAGCAACCTCACACGATGCGCCGCAACGCCCCCAAACCGAGCCTATATTTATGATAACACCCGATTGCTGTCTTACAAAATCACGCGAAGCCGCGCGACTCATATAAAAGGCACTTGAAAGATTGGTGTTCATGATCCTCATCCACTCATCGTCGGTCACGTCTGTGACTAATCCGGACGAGCTTATTCCGGCGTTGTTAATAAGAATATCAACTCCGCCAAGATATTGAATAGCCTTCATATATGCCCACTCAACCTCATCGGGATCGGAGAGATCGGCCTTGATAGGATACGCACCGGTTTCTTCGGCGCAATCCTCTGCCGCCTCGTCATTGGAGCAATAGATAAACGCCACAGCGCAATCCTTCTCGGAAAAGAGCTCAACGCACGCGCGGCCTATTCCGCGCGATCCGCCAGTAATAATTACCTTCTTCATTTGTGTTCCTCATTCATTCCTTTGAATTTTTTGAGTCCTTATACGACAATTATATCATTTAAAACTATTTTTTTCAATAATTATTTTAAATTTTTACTCAAAAGCCTTGAAAAAAGCATTAAAATAATGTATAATTACTATGTTTGGATTAAATTCATTATTTTGGAGGTCATTATGGCAAACGCAAGATACGAATCCGCAAAGGAAATATACGCAAGATACGGCGTTGATACCGAGGCGGCTATAAATGCACTTTCTGACGTTCGCATCTGTATGCACTGCTGGCAGGCAGACGACGTTAAGGGATTTGAAGGAACAGGCGAGCTTTCCGGCGGCATTCAGACTACCGGTAACTACCCCGGCGGCGCAAGAAACCCCGACGAGCTTTTTGCAGATCTTGATAAGGCTCTTTCCCTTATCCCCGGAACACATAAGATCAACGTTCACGCAAATTATGCAATCGCAGAGGACGGCGAGGTTATCGACAGAGATACCATCGAGCCCCGTCACTTCAAGAGATGGGTAGAATTCGCAAAGGCACACAACTGCGGTCTTGATTTCAACCCCACATTCTTCTCTCACCCCAAGGCTTCCGGCCTTACCCTCTCCAGCCCCGACGATGAGATCAGAGCATTCTGGGTAAGACACGGTATCGCATGTATCCGTATCTCCGAGTATTTCGCTCGTGAGACCGGTTATCCCTGCGTTATGAACATCTGGACCGGCGACGGAACAAAGGATATCCCCGGTGACAGAATGGGGCCCCGTCAGAGATATGCTGACTCTATCGACCAGATCATCGGCTGTGGCTACGACAAGAGCCTTGTTTACGTAACCGTTGAGTCCAAGGTATTCGGTATCGGCGTTGAGGCATATACCGTAGGTAGCGCAGAGTTCTCTCTCGCATACGCTATGACAAGAGGCATTACTCCTCTTATGGATAACGGTCACTATCATCCTACCGAGGTTGTTTCGGACAAGATCCCTGCTCTCCTCGTATTCTCTGATAAGATCGCGCTTCACATCACCCGTCCTATCCGTTGGGACTCTGACCACGTTGTTGCATATGACGACGAGACAAGAGAGATGATGAAGGAGGTCGTTCGTTGCAATGCTCTTGACAGAGTATTCCTCGCAACCGACTACTTTGACGCATCCATCAACCGCGTAGCGGCTCTCGTTATCGGTATGAGAAACGTTCAGAAGGCTCTTCTCAATGCTCTTCTTACTCCCAATGCCGAGATCAAGAAGTATCAGGACGAGGGCAACTTCACAATGATGCTCGCTATGCAGGAAGAGGTAAAGACACTTCCTATGGGCGACGTATGGATGGAATTCTGCGAGAGAAATGGCGTTGCAGGCTGCTCTTGCTGGCTCAAGGAAATCGAAAAGTACGAAAAGGAAGTTCTCTTAAAGAGAGTTTGATTTTGAATACATAATAACAAGGGGCAACCGCAAAAGCGGTTGCCCTTTTTCTTAAATTCTATCAATTTTAGCTGCGTTGCCAATAGTACCAATCGTATGTATCCGTAAGATACCTAGCCGCCGCACTTGCATCTGCAAGACCTGAACTCGATATACTCGTTCCGCTTGTTGCATCAGAAGATGACGAATACCACCACCCGTTCGGATTCTTAAACGTCACGCTCGTCAGGCTGGTGCAATCTTTGAACGCATAATATCCTATGCTCGTTACACTGTCGGGAATTACCACGCTCGTCAGGCTGTCGCAATTAGAGAACGCATAATCTCCTATGCTCGTCACATTGTTGCCTATTTCCACACTCGTCAGGCTGGTGCAATCTTTGAACGCAGAATATCCTATGCTCGTTACACTGTCGGGAATTACCACGCTCGTCAGGCTGGTGCAATTTCTGAACGCATAATATCCTATGCTCGTTACACTGTCGGGAATGGTTATGCTCCTGAGCTTTGAACTCTCACTGAATGCATAATCGAATATTTTTCTCGTTCCATCTTTTAACGTAACAACCGCTATCGTGTTATCAAAATTTATAACACAGTTATCAACGTACCATACTCCGTCTATCTTCTCTATCAATTTGCTGCAACTGTGGAACGCTAATTCTCCTATGCTCGTCACACTGTCGGGGATTACCACGCTCGTCAGGCTGGTGCAATTATAGAACGCATTATCTCCTATGCTCGTCACACTGTCACCTATCTCCACGCTCGTCAGGCTGGTGCAATATTCGAACGCATAATCACCTATGCTCGTCACACTGTCGCCTATTTCCACGCTCGTCAGGCTGGTGCAACCTTTGAACGCATTATCTCCTATGCTCATCACACTGTCGGGTATAACCACGCTCGTCAGGCTGGAGCAACTGTAGAACGCATAATCACCTATGCTCGTCACACTGTCGGGGATAACGACCGATGTTATAGACTTACCTTTAAATGCACTATCTCCAATAACAGTTACCGGAACATCCTCATATTCATCGGCAATAACAACGTTTGTTGCAGATGCAGTATAGTCTATGACCTCCGCATAGGTACCATCTGCTGAAAGCGCATAAACAACTCCTCTCGATGCTGTTATCTGATTTTCACAAACAGAGCAAGCTCCGCTATCCTCGATACTATGTGCCTCTTTTCCCTTTACGGCATCACACTTCGAGCAAGCGTACCAGTGATTCGTCTTATCATAGGAGTAAGCCTCTGCAAAATCGTGACTTGCATCGCTTCCCGTAACAAGCTGAACGTCAAGACACTCCGAGCAGACCTTGAAATACATCTTCTTATCGCAGGTCAATCCCTCGTTATTACCAAAGTCCATAAGCTCACCAAAGGTATGTACGTGCTCTTCCTTTTCGGGAAGCTCAACGGGATCAAGCACTGTTCCATCTGTAAGCGTAATAATAAGTCTGCCCTGTTCGTCAAACTCAACCTTTTCAATAGTTGCGCCAGACTCACCTTTTTCGCCTTGCTCGCCCTGAGGTCCTTGTGCTCCAGTGTCACCCTTGTCGCCCTTTTCACCCTGAGGTCCTTGTGCTCCAGTGTCACCCTTTTCACCCTGAGGTCCTTGTGCTCCAATGTCACCCTTTTCACCCTGAGGTCCTTGTGCTCCGGTTTCGCGCTTTTCACCCTGAGGTCCTTGTGCTCCGGTTTCGCCCTTTTCACCCTGAGGTCCTTGTGCTCCGGTTTCGCCCTTTTCACCCTGAGGTCCTTGT
>JAZUBI010000146.1:0-56217 GCA_045638385.1 Eubacteriales bacterium | reverse complement strand
TCCACCTGTTCCCATTCCGAACACAGAAGTTAAGCTCTGCTATGGCGAAGATACTTGCTTGGAGACGAGTTGGGAAAATAGCTCATTGCTGATATAAAAGAGTCCGCGAATAACGGACTTGACAGTTGGTGTTTTTATCGCAGAGGGTCCACCTGTTCCCATTCCGAACACAGAAGTTAAGCTCTGCTGAGGCAAAGATACTTGCTTGGAGACGAGCCGGGAAAATAGCTCACCGCCAACACAAACAGCTAAATCTGAAAAGGTTTAGCTGTTTACCCATTTTTATACGTATTCCTCCTTAGCTCAGTCGGTAGAGCACATGACTGTTAATCATGGGGTCGTTGGTTCAAGCCCAACAGGGGGAGCCATTCAAGAATTATCCGAAACTTTTACCAAGAGGTAAAGGTTTCGGATTTCTTGTTATATATAATTGATTTTAATTACAGGTGGAACTGTGCTTTTTGTTTTGTGACAGAATTTTCTACAAGTACTTGAATTTCATAAATAAAAGTAGTATACTGTAAGTGCCAAACAAAATTGTATATTATAAGTATAAGACGAACTTTTTTTGAAAAGGGCGTATTATACCCTTTTTGCGTTCATAGATACTTCATTAGGAAATTATATAAGGAGACTCCTTGGAATATGATTAAAAATTTTAATAGTCATACATACGAATATTTAAAATTCAGCGCTACCCATCCAAGCTATCGTTATGATGAGACAGAGAATTTTGCAGAATGGCAAAAAGCAGCTAAGCAAAAATTAGAAGATCTTTTGGGTCTTCCTTTTGAATTATGTGATCCTCAAACAGAGATCGAATACATAAAGGAGAACGAAGGGTTTACAGAGTACAGATTCTCGGTACAAACCGAAGAGGGATATTTTGTTCCCTGTCATTTGCTTGTTCCCAATAACATTGACAAAAAAATACCTCTTACGATATGCCTCAGCGGACACGGCTCCGGGATGCACATTGCGTTAGGTGTTCCGAAAAATGAAAAAGATGAGAAAACGCTTGCGGAGTGGCCACACAGAGCAATGGCTCCAAGAGCGATCAAGGAAGGTCGCGCAGCGCTTGTAATCGAGGCGAGAAATTTCGGTGAGAGCAGTCTTAACGGATACGGTACAAGCTGCACCGAGGCGGCCAAAATCGCGATTCTTTCGGGAAGAACGGTGATTGGCGAGCGAGTATGGGACGCAATGAGAATTCTCGATGCGGTTTTAGATAAATTTGATATGCTTGACGCCGACAATATTGTTTGTACGGGAAATTCGGGAGGCGGAACGGTAACTTATTATCTGGCGTGTCTTGACAATCGCATTTCGGTTGCTGCTCCTTCCTGTTCTGTATGTAACTACGAAACCTCCATAGCAGCGATGACTCACTGTATGTGCAATCACATTCCTGCCATCAGAAAATATTTTGAGATGGGAGATCTGGCGGGTCTGATCGCGCCGCGTAAGCTTGTGGTCGCGGCGGGCAAAACAGACCCGATTTTTCCGGCAGAAGGAACTGAAAAGACGTTTGAGTTGATAAAGTCTTTGTATAAGTGCGCCGGGGCGCCCGATTCTTGTGCATTGGTCTGGGGAGATGGTGGTCATTACAATTATGCGGACCTTTTGTGGGAAAAGATCCATGAGATGGGGATTTGATGTGTTTGAGTTTCTATAGTGTTAAACACCATAAAAAATGGCATCGCTTAAGCGATGCCATTTTTGGTTATTATTCAACAGTAAAGGGGATGGTTTCACCGTTCATATCCGAGCTTTTCTGAAGCGTGTTAACAAGCTTTATAGTAAGCGCAGAGCCTTCGGGAGGATTGAAGGTGTTTTCAAGCTTACCGTCGATCCAATCCATAAGGTACTGGGTCTCAAGCTTCTGTGTGCTTTCGGGCGCAAAGTCAACAACGAAGGGCTCTTCGCCGCGGGGGCACACCTTGAACTCGCCGCCGAGGAACTGTACGGTTGCCTTTTCGAAATTGACCTGCCAATATCTTTCAAAGGGGAGACCCTCTCTTGACCAGTCAACGATAGCCATTACGGTAAAGTCATCGTATATTAGCTTAGAGAATGCAACGTCCTTGCCGCTTACGATGTCTGCGGTTGAGCAGGAAACCTCGCGTGGCTCACCGAATGCGCAACGCGCGTAATCTATATCGTGAATATGTAAGTCCATAATAGCGCCGCCCGAACGGGAGTAATCCAGATACCAGTTATCCCAGCCCCAGTAGGGAGGTGCGCTCTTTCTCTGAAGAAGAGCGGATTTAACCTTACCGTAGGTTCCCTCATCAACAAGCTTCTTGATGTATTTAGAGCTTGCAGCAAAGCGAACGGACTGACCGATCATAAGCTTCTTGCCCGACTTCTTGGATGCCTCTACCATCTTAAGGCACTGCTCGTAGGTAGGCGCCATAGGCTTTTCGCAAAGCACGTGATGACCTGTCTCAAGCGCGTAAATAGCAGCCTCTGCGTGAAGGAAGGTAGGAACGCAAACGATAACGAGATCGATGTCCTCCTTTGCAAGCATCTCTTTGTAGTCTGTGTATCTCTTCACCTTTTCGGGAAGCTCGACAGCACCGATGCCGATATTGATAGCAATAGCTTCATCAAATACGTTGGGACGAATGTCGCAAACCGCAACGAGCTCTGTCTTGCCCTCTGCCTCAAGCTCGAAGTGAGGCTTGATGTGATTGGAATGAGCGATTCCGCCAAATCCTATAAATGCAACTCTGAACATACTAAATTTACCTCCGTATATTACATTTCATTTAAAATTTTATCCATTGCCTTTGAGTTCGTGGTAAGGAACTCCTTGAAATCTCTGCCTGCAGCAGGGAATATCTCTGCGGTTACCCAATCGTCGTAGCCTGCGCGGCGAAGCGCATTCATGACCTCGGGATAGTTGGTTTCACCCGCAAGAATATCGGTAGAGGACATAGCGCCCTTCGCCTCCATTTTGGAGTCCTTAAAGTGAACCTTTGCGATCCTGTCACCGAGAATATCTATCCAATGCTCGGCATATCCGAATCTCATAACGTTTCCAACGTCAAAATATGCCTTGACCTTGGGACTACCAACCTTATCAATAAAGTCTCTCGTCTCAATAGGAGAGAGGAAAAGCTTGCTTCCAACATTCTCAAGCGCGATATTTACGCCAAACTTTTCCGCATGCTCGGAAAGGCGGCATATTGAGTCAAACGCGCGATCGTAAGCAACGTCGTAACGCACGATCTCACATGCGGGATCACCGGGATTCTTAACCATTCCGGGAATAACAAGGATCGTGTCACAGCCGAGTATGGAAGCGATCTCAAGCTGTCTTATAATTATCTCCTCGCCCTCTTTTCTCACCTTGGGATCAGAAGCGGAGATCGATTTGTGCCAGCAGAAGTCATAGACAAGGCTATAAAGCGGCATACCGTATTCGTCAGCCTTATTTTTAAATTCAAAAAGCTCTTTTTCACTTGAATCAAGTCTGAGCAGACCCGTATCTCTGATACCGACCTCAACACCGTCGTATCCGCATTCCTTGGCAAGTGTAAACGACGCATCCGGATCTCTGTCGGGAAGAGACCATGTACTTATACCTTTTTTCATAATTTACCTCCAAAAAATATTGACTTTTTTTGTTTTTCGTGGTATAAGTATAGTATAAAATACCGAAAAGGAAAATTCAATGCAAAAAAAGCCACAAAAATTATGATTTAGGACAAATTTATGAGAAGATTACCTGTAGATAAAAAACCGCCCGTATATTTGAATCCGTGTTTCCGCTTTTCATCTTTCAGAACAGTCTGGAATTTCAACTGGGACGGCGGCTTCGTGTTTGAGGGAGAGACACATATTTCATGGGAGATAGTTTACGTCGCATCGGGATGCGTGTGCGTAACCGAGAACGAAAAGCTGTATAATCTCCACGAGGGAGACATGATAATACACGCACCCATGGAGTTTCACGCGATAAGCAGCGCGGAAAACACCTCTCCGAACGTGTACGTTGTCACATCTATCGTGGAAGGTGAGCTCCCCAAAAACCTCACAGAGGGAGTTTTCAGCCTTACGCAATCCGAGCAACGCGAATATACCGAAATATTCGCGCGTCTTATGGACTTTTTCGACAGCGACGAGCGTGATCAGCTTGCGGGTCAGGGATGCGTGGATGCGCTTTCCGCCTTCCTTATAGACATCAACTCAAAGCACACGGCAGAAGAGAAGCTTGTAGTTTCAAGAAGCGCGATCGAGTATAAAAAGATACTCTCCTCTATGATCGAGCACGTCAATGACAACTGCTCGCTTGAGGAGTTTGCCGCATTGAATAACACAAGCGTCAGCAATATCAAGGCGCTCTTCAAGAGGCACAGCGGCACAAGTCCGATGCTTCATTATTCGCGTCTGAGGTGCACAGAGGCAATAAAGCTTCTCACAGAGGGACTTTCGGCGGCAGAGACCGCAAACGCCTTGAACTTTTCCTCTCCAAACTATTTCAATACATTCTTTAAGCGAATGACGGGCAAGCCACCGGCAACCTTTAACCGCGAAAGCTCAAACACATATTGAATTGGTTTAAGCAAACGGTTAAATACATAAAATGGAGTTAGCATATGATATTTAATAGCGAAGAAAAACCACTGTCGCTTTCGGAAAATGAAAGAAAAAAATATCTCTTTCTCCGCCAGGTTGAAACGCTTAACAGCTTTCTGGCAAGCGGAGCGATAACAAAAGCGCAATATGATTTCAGCTATAACGGGCTCGTAACCAAAATGAAAATAAGCGAAGAAGAGCTTGCGCAGTGGCTAAATAAATAAAACGGCTCGGAGGGAACCGATATGAATATAAACGGAATTGCAACGCCTGCGCTCATCGTAGACGAAAAAATATTTAACGAAAACAAGGAAAAAATGAAAGCACTGCTTGAGGGTAAAACACTCAAGCTCCGTCCGCATTACAAGTCTCATAAGTGCGCGGATATCGCGCGCGAACAGATCAAGGACGGCGCTACCGGAATGACCTGCGCAAAGCTTGACGAGGCAAAGGATCTCTGCGATGCGGGAATAGAAAATATCCTTATCGCAAATCAGATAGTTGACAAAAAGAAGATATACGATCTCGCATCTCTTGCGCTGAATTGTACCCTCACGGTGTGTGTTGATAACGAAGAAAACGTAAGAAATATTGAATCTGCGGCGGCAAGCCTTGGATCGGTAGTGCATTGCCTTATAGAGTATGAGATAGGCATGAAGCGTTGCGGAGTCGCAAAAAAAGAGGAGGTCGCAAAGCTTGCAAGGCTGATCATGGACTGCCCTCATCTTGCCTTCGACGGAATACAAGCGTATGCGGGACATATCTCCCATGAGGTCTCGACAGAACAAAGATATAACCTGACACAAGCAAATTTCCTTAAGATAAAAGAGCTTCTTTCATATCTTCTTGAGCAGGGAATCGCTGTAAAGATACTTTCGGGCGGAAGCACTGGAACATCGCTTATCAAGGCGGATATGGGGCTTTATACCGAGCTCCAGGCGGGCAGCTATCTCTTTATGGATTCCACCTATCGCGACCTTGATCTGCCATTCAAGAACTCGCTCTTCATCTTGGCAACCGTCGTTAGTGTAAACGATAAAATAACAGTAGTTGACGCAGGCGTCAAGTCCTGCGGCATAGATCAGGGGATGCCTGATTGCGTGGGATTTACAGTGTCGCACATCGTAGCAAGCGAGGAGCATTTGCAGCTCCATGATCCCTCAAAAAAATTCAAGATCGGAGATAAGGTCTTGCTTGTTCCGGGACATTGCTGTTCAACAGTAAACCTCCACGAAAAGCTCTATTTTGTAAATGACGGCAAGGTCACCCGCCGCGTCGCAGTTACCGCAAGAGGATGCTTCAGATAATTTGAGAGTGCTCTCAGTTAAATCAAATTTTAATTTTTAAATACACAAAAGCGGACCGACTTTAATAAGTCGATCCGCTTTTTATTTGTAATCAGGTCAATTAAAAGATAGGATAACCTGCCGCCTCGTGAGCCGCAACAAGCTCCTTGACCATTGCTACGATCTCATCGGTAGAAAGCTCTGCGCCGGTGTGAGGATCCATCATTGCAGCCTGAATAAGTGTCTCCATGCTGCCGGTGTGAGCCGCCTCAATGGTGAGCATCTGGCAGTAGATATTTGTGGAGTTCATAGCCGCAAGCTGAAGGGGAAGCTCACCTACGCGAAGAGGCGTGATACCGTTCTTGTCGCAAACACAGGGAACCTCAACACAAGAATTATCGGGAAGGTTGGAGATGCAGCCGTTATTGATAACGTTGCCGCCGATCATGTAGGGAACACCGGTGGTGATCGCCTCCATGATGTGAGAAGCATACTCGCGTGAGCGTGTGTGCTGAACCTCTCCGCCGTTCATAATGCTCTCCTTCTGAGCCGCCCAACCGTTTATCTGAGCAACACAGCGACGGGGATATTCGTCAAGCGGAATATTGAACTTCTCAATAAGATCCTGTCTGCCGGGCTTGATGTAGAAGGGATTGTATTCTGCGTTATGCTCACTCGACTCGGTGCAATAGTATCCAAGCTTGTCGATGTAGTCATAGCGCACCATATCATTGTGCTTTGTTGTCGCATTCTTTTCCTTTGCACGGAGTTTGATCTCGGGATAAAGGTCGTTTCCGTCCTTGTCCTTGAGCTCAAGCAACCATGCCATGTGGTTGATTCCTGCGATCTTCTCATAGCGACCCTCAAGCTTGTCCTCCATACCGAGCGCCTTGAGAAGTCTGTCAGAGCAGACCTGAACGCTGTGGCAAAGACCAATGGTCTTCACCTTGGTGTATCTCTGCATGTATCCGGTGATAATACTCATCGGGTTTGTATAGTTAAGGAACCAAGCGTTGGGGCAAACCTCCTCCATATCAGCGGCAAAATCCTTCATAACCTTAATGGTTCTCATGCCGCGCATGATACCGCCTATACCGAGGGTGTCGGCAATGGTCTGACGAAGACCGTATTTCTTGGGTATTTCAAAGTCGATAATGGTACAAGGATCGTAAAGACCTACCTGAATAGCGTTTACAACGAAATCGGCATCTCTGAGAGCCTCTTTTCTCTGCTCAACGCCGAGATATTTTTCAACGGTGGCTCTGCCCTCGTTGATAGACTTATTCATCGCGGTAATGAGGATGTATGACTCCTCCAATCTGTCTGCATCAATGTCGTAAAGTGCTATTTTCATGTCGTGAAACGGCTCGCAGAGCATCGTATCACCAAGAACGTTTTTCGAAAAAACCGTGCTTCCCGCACCCATAAATGTGATCTTCATCCTTATATTTCCTTTCAAAGAAAACTTTTTAGGGGAATTTTATTCCACCCTTGCCATCATTATACACCAACTTCTTTTAAAAATCTATTGCATTATGTAACTATTTTATGTTATAATGTAACTAATGAAGGCTGTAAACCAGCCATGATCGGGAGGTATTGCGTGTACGAGTATATCTTGGCAAATCGCCATTTTAAGGATCTCAATCCCCTATTTTTCGGTGAGGAGGAATGTAAACCCGGATATTCCTACGGACCGCGATCAAGAGAACATACGCTTATCCACTTTGTATCCAGCGGACGCGGCACACTCACTCGCAATGGGGTGGATTATCCTGTAAATGCAGGGGAGGCATTTATAATCTGTCCCGATGATATTACGGTCTACACGGCAGACAAGGAGGCGCCTTGGACATACGCTTGGATTGCATTTGACGGCGAGCTGTCAGAGCATTTCCGCCTTTTGCCGCCCGTTGTCAAATTCTCCACCAACTGGGCAATAGAGATAACTCTGCTCAACAGAGATTGGGGAGCCATCGAGCATCTCATAGCGGCAAAGCTCTTCTTAATGCATTCCGAGTGGTTCTCGGGCAAAAAGAGTAAAGCCGATTATGTGACAAGTGTAACCGACTACATAAACGCCAAGCTGGCTCATGCAATTTCGGTTGAGGATATCGCCAAGCATATGAATCTTGACAGACGGTATCTTTCAAGAATGTTCAAGCAAAAAACCGGAAAAAGCATTCAGGAGTACATAATCTGGACGAGAATGCAAAAGGCCAAGAAGTTTCTGATTCACGGATATTCGGTGGCAGAAACGGCAAGGCTCTGCGGATACGATGACGTGTGTAACTTTTCAAAAATGTTCAAAAAACAAACCGGAATCAGCCCCGGAAAATGGGAAAGCGATTAACGACTCCAAAAATTTGGGTTTTTCTGCATTTCATACACACTTATATCACCCGAAAAGACTTAAAATTGGGTTAAACTATTGACTAAATAATGTGTCTGTGATATAATATAATGAACGTTTTTTTGTTGTTCACAGAATTTATTTCAAAAACTCGTAAAAAATCAGTCGCCGCAGTCGGATTTTTATGCGGCAAGGACACAAATCACAGTACACCGTTACCAAACTAACGGCTTGGAGGAAAATTATGAGCGTTAAAATGAACATACCCTTTTCACCTCCCGATATCGGAGAGGAAGAAATAAACGAGGTCGCCGAGGCGCTGCGCTCGGGATGGATCACAACAGGCCCCAGAACAAAAAAGCTTGAAAAGCTCATTGCAGAGTACGTAGGCTCTGAAATGTGCGTTTGCCTGAATTCACAGACCGCTTGCGCGGAGATGGCATTGCGCCTGCTCGGCATAGGCGAGGGCGACGAGGTTATTACCAGCGCATACACTTATACAGCCTCCGCGTCAATAATCGACCATGTCGGAGCTAAGATCGTGCTTGTCGATATACAGAACGACCGTCCCGAAATGGACTACGATGCTCTTGAAGCGGCAATCACCGAAAAGACAAAGGCAATAATCCCCGTTGACATCGGAGGAGTGCCCTGTGATTACGCACGCATTTATGAGATCGTCGAAAGAAAAAAGGATCTCTTTAAGCCCAATGGCAAAATACAGAGCGCAATAGGCAGAGTTGCCATAATGGCAGATGCGGCGCATTCTCTCGGAGCGGCGGTCGGAGATAAGATGGTTGGAAGCATCGCAGATTTCTCATCCTTCTCATTCCACGCGGTCAAGAACTTTACCACTGCGGAGGGCGGCGCTCTCACATGGAGAACGATAGAAGGCATCGATAACGCGGATATATATAAGCAGCTCCAGCTCTTCTCGTTGCACGGACAGAGCAAGGATGCGCTTGCAAAAACTCAGCTCGGCGCATGGGAATACGATATAGTCGGGACATGGTTTAAATGCAATATGACCGACGTAGCGGCGGCGATCGGACTCAAGCAGTTTGAGCGCTACCCCGGAATGCTCAAAAGAAGACGCGATATAATAGCGAGATACGACAGCGAGCTCAAAAAGCTGGGAGTGGACGTGCTCGACCATTACACCGAGGAGTACACCTCGTCGGGACACCTCTATCTCACAAGAGTCCCCGGCATTACTCCGGAGCAAAGACACGAGATAATAGTGAAGATGGCAGAAAGAGGAATCGCCTGCAACGTTCACTATAAGCCTCTTCCGATGCACACCGCTTATAAGGCACACGGATTCGATATAAAGAACTATCCCAAAGCCTACGCGTATTTTGCAAACGAGATAACGCTTCCTCTCCACACCTGCCTTAAGGACGAAGAGGTTGAATACGTTATCAATAACTACACAGATATTTTGAAGGAATACATAAAATGATGCTTAAGAAATGGGAAGATCTCCCCGTCGAAATGCAGACGGACGAGGTGCGCAAATATTACGATATACTGAAGAAGAAGCGCCTTGGTCTGTTCTTCAAGCGCGTTTTTGATATAGTTGTATCCTTGCTATTGCTCCTAATACTCTCGCCGGTATTTTTGATACTTGCGATAGCTATCAAGATCGATTCCAAGGGTCCGGTATTTTACCGACAGGTAAGAATCACGCAGTATAACAAAAAATTCAGAATATTCAAGTTCAGATCCATGGTTCAAAACGCGGATCGAGGATCGCAGGTAACGGTCGGGAACGACAGCAGAATAACCAGAGTGGGCAAGATCGTCCGCAAGTGCAGACTCGACGAAATAAGCCAGCTTATCGATGTCCTCAGAGGAAAGATGTCCTTTGTCGGAACCCGCCCCGAGGTTCCCAAATACACAGAGCAATACACTCCCGAAATGATGGCAACCCTGCTTTTGCCCGCAGGAATCACATCAATGGCAAGCATCCTCTACAAGGACGAGGACAAGCTGCTTGACGGAGCAGAGGATACCGACGCGGTGTACGTCAACACCGTGCTTCCCGGTAAAATGAAATATAATCTTCGCGAGATCGAGCATTTCAGCTTCTGGCGCGACATCGGAACTATGTTCAAAACAGTATTCGCAATGCTCGGAAAAGAGTATTCCGATAACGACTAAAAACGATCAAATGAATAACCGAGAGGTAAATAAAAATGACTGAAGGACTTGTATCGGTAATAATGCCGACATATAATTGCGCAAAATTCATTTCCGAAACACTTGATTCTATCATAGCGCAAACATACGAAAATTGGGAGGTCGTTATCGTTGATGACTGCTCAAAGGACAACACTCGCGAGATCGTAGACGCATATATCGCAAAGGATCCCAGAATAAAGTATTTCTGCTTGGAGGTAAACTCGGGAGCCGCAGTTGCGCGCACTAAGGCAATGGAGATTGCAGAGGGCGAGTATATGGCATTTTGCGACAGCGATGACCTCTGGATGCCAGACAAGCTCGAGCGTCAGATAGCATTCATGAGGGAAAACGGCTACGCATTCACCTGCACGGCGTATGAGCAGGTAAATGAAACCACCGAGCCCCTGAACAGAGTGATCAAGACCAAAAAGAAAACAAACTATAACCGCCTCTTGCTTGACTGCCCCGTAGGCAACTCTTCCGTAATGTACAGCGTCAAGCAGATGGGCAAATTTGAGGTTCCTAACATCCGCAAGAGAAATGACGATGCGCTTTGGCTTCAAATGCTGAAAAAAGAAGAGTATATATACGGCATGCCGGACGTGCTTATGCGCTACCGTATCAGATCCAATTCGATCTCGTCAAATAAGCTCGCGGTAATCAAATATCACTGGATACTTTACCGCGAGATCGAACATCTTAACGTGTTCAGATCAGCATTCCACATTTGCTGGTGGTGCTTCTTAAAGGTGTTCCACATCAAGTAAAAATCATAGAATCAAAACAAAAAGGGAGCTAACAGAATGAAAAAGGTCTGCATACTGGGTCACTTTGCTTTCGGTCAAAACTTGTTGAACGGACAAACGGTCAAAACCAAGATCGTTTCGGATGAGCTTGACAAAATTTTTCCCGATAACGTCGTAAAAATTGACACCTGCGGCGGAATCAAAACACTTGTAAAAGCACCTTTTCACGTTTTTAAGGCGTTAAAGAGCTCTGAAAACGTGGTGATCTTCCCCGCACACAGAGGATTGCGTGTATACGCTCCGCTCCTTGCTTTTATGAAGCCGCTCTTCAGCAAAAGAAAGCTGCATTACGCGGTTATAGGCGGATGGCTTGCAGGCTTTCTTGATAAAAAGCCGATCCTTAGAAGAAGCCTAAAAAAATTCCACGGCATTTACGTGGAAACAAGCACAATGAAAAGGGCAATGGAAAACTTGGGCTTTGAAAACATCATTATAATGCCCAACTGTAAGGAGCTTCCCATCCTTTCACAGGATGCGCTTGTGTCCCCATCGTCCGAGCCGTATCGCCTCTGTACCTTCTCCAGAGTAATGAAGGAAAAGGGAATAGAGGATGCAGTCAACGCAGTAAAGCACGCAAACAGCGCGGCAGGCAGAACAGTCTATACGCTTGACATATACGGTCAGATCGACGCAGGACAGGCCGAATGGTTCGCTGAGCTTCAAAAAAGCTTCCCCGAATACGTAAAATACGGCGGACTCGTGCAATTCGATAAAAGCGTTGAGGCGCTCAAGGATTATTTTGCACTTCTGTTCCCGACGAGATTCTATACAGAGGGAATACCCGGTACTATAATAGATGCGTATGCCGCGGGAGTGCCCGTAATAAGCGCGAAATGGGAAAGCTTTTCCGACATCGTTGACGACGGCGTGACCGGAATAGGCTATACGCTCGGCAAGGCAGACGAATTGAACGGTCTCCTGGCAGACTCGACCGCATTGGTCTCAAGGATAAATTCAATGAGATGTGCTTGTATCGAAAAAGCCACCTTGTATCTCCCCAAAACTGCCATAAGCGTTTTGACAGAGCGTATGTAACCCCAAAAACCGAATTTAACTCCGAAAGGATGCAAAATGAAAAGACTACTGTGCTTGCTCAGCGGAATGAACGCCGGCGGAGCAGAAACTTTTTTGATGAAGATATACCGCAATATGGACAGATCCCGCTTTCAGCTTGACTTTTGTATAAACGTCAAGGAAAAGTGCTTTTATGAGGACGAGATAATCTCCATGGGCGGAAAAATATACAGAATACCCTCAAAGTCCGAAAATCTCAAGGAATTTAAAAGACAGCTGACAGAAATAATACAAGAGAACAAGTATGAGCACGTTCTCAGAATAACGTCAAGCGCTATGGGATTTATGGATCTTAAAATCGCCAAAAAGGCAGGTGCAGGGGTGTGCTGCGCAAGATCCAGCAATACAAGCGACGGAGGATCTTTGAAATCAAAGGTCGTCCATAAGCTCGGCAGGATCATGTACCAAAAATACGTAGACGTGGCTTTGGCTCCCTCACTCGCCGCAGGAGAATATACCTTTGGCAAGAGAAAATGCTCTCGCGGAGAGGTAACGATACTGCATAACGCAGTTGACCTCGATGTGTTCCGCTTCGATAGCGAGCAGAGAACTGCTATCCGTCAGGAATTTCAGATCCCCGACGACGTATCCGTCATAGGACACGTGGGAAGATTTGAGGAGCAGAAAAATCATATGTTTCTTGCAGATGTATTCAGCAAGATCCACACCATAAATCCTAAAACCGTGCTCTTACTCGTCGGAGACGGTACGCTCAGAGAGACGTTCAAAAACAAGATCGACGGTCTCGGTCTGTCGGATAGCGTTATATTCGCGGGAATCCGCTCGGATGTTCCCAAAATGCTCTCGGCAATGGATGTATTCGTCTTCCCGTCATTTTACGAGGGAATGCCCAATACCGTAATCGAAGCGCAGGCAACAGGACTTCCGTGTATCATTGCCGATACCATCACTCCCGAGGCGGACATCACCGGAATAGTCAAATATTTGCCACTCGGCAATGCCGAAGAATGGGCAAAGGAAGCCGTCGGCGCAATAACTCCGGAAAGGGCCAACACAAAACAAAGCTTTATCGATAACAAATACGATATTCAAAGCAGCGCAGAGGAATTCACGAAAACATTGCTTCGCTGAATCTCAAAAATAAGATGGAAAGGAGAGTTATATGTCTGTATATTTAGGCTACTTGGTTTTAACAGGTCTTCAGTCGCTTTTGTTCTACAAAAAGGACAGATTTGGAGAAAGGCATTTTAATTCTCGTCCGTACGTCTGGATTTGCTGTATAGAGCTGATCTTGTTGGCTGGACTTCGAGGATACACCGTCGGCGCAGATACCGCGACATATCTTAAGGCATTGGATTATTATAATGCCGTGCCGATACTGAAGCTCCCGATAACGCCCTTGGTATACCCCTTCGATTTTGAGGTGGGATATTTCACTCTTACAAAGATCTGCGCGTTTTTCGGAATGAGCAAGACCGCGTTTCTGTTTTTGATCGCAATGATCATATATATTCCCGTATTCGTAACGATCCAAAATCATTCCAGAATCCCATATCTCAGCATACTCTCGTATTTTGCCTTCGGTATGTTCACATACAGCCTTGGCATTTTCAGACAGATGATAGCAATATCCATTCTTCTTTGCGGATGGAAATACGTTCGTGAGCGCAAGCTTTTAATGTATCTTATCTTCATCGGTCTTGCAATGCTTTTCCACGTAACCGCAATCATCGCAATACTGCTGTATCTTCTCTACGGTGTAAAGTGGAGAAAGATCATATGGTTCGTATTTCCCGCCGAAATACTGTTTGTTGTTTTCGGCCGCCAGATGGCAATGCTGGCATTCTCACTGTTGCCGCAGTATTCGGGATACATCGGTAAACAATATGATCAGCAGGGTGGCTCATATTTGATGCTGCTTTTGCTGAACGTAATTTTGATTACCTGCATTATCCTCGACAAGCGCGGCAGATTTTCAGACGATATGACGATCTGTGCGCTCATCCTCGCTGTTCTCATCCAGCCGATAGGCTATTCAATGGCGATATTCGGAAGAATAGTTCCGTATTTTTCAATCTATCTTATTTTCGCCCTTCCGGATGCCGTTTACGGAATGGGCAAAACACTAAGAAAATTCGCAGGGATCGCCGCGGTTGCGATACTGTTTTTCTTGGTTTACCGAACCATGAACGGAGACCAGTATATAACGCCTTACTATACGTTTTTTGAAAACATAGGCGTAAAATAAATTAAAATCACAAAACGAGGAATACAAATGGCAGGAATAGTAAAGAAGCTTTTCAAGTATGCTACGAACAAGGATTATAGATTTATGATCAATGCCAACACCGGCAAGCACGACCGAATGGAGGATGAGAAGTTCCTCAGACGTAAATTCAAGGCATGTATGGGACGCGAGCTTGATCTTGAAAATCCCGAAAAATTCAACGATAAGCTCCAGTGGCTTAAGCTCAACTACCGTTTACCCGAATATACCATGATGGTTGACAAATATCTTGTCCGCGACTATATCCGCGAGCAGTTAGGGGAGGAATATCTCATTCCGCTCGTCGGCGCATGGGATTCTCCTGACGAGATCGATTTCGATGCGCTTCCCGATAAATTCGTGCTTAAGTGCAATCATAATTCCGGTGTAGGAATGTATATCTGCCGCGACAAATCCAAAATGGACGTAGAAAAGGTAAAGAAAGAGCTTTGGCGCGGACTCAATCAGAATTATTATCTTGTGCACAGAGAGTGGCCATATAAGGACGTTAAGAGAAAGATAATTTGTGAGAAATTCATGTCCGACGCACCCGGTGCATCAGACTTTACCGATTATAAATTCTTCTGCTTTAACGGCAAGGTGGATAGCGTAATGGTCTGCCTTGAAAGATCCAGCGGAGAGACAAAGTTCTATTTCTTTGATGAAAATTGGGAGCTCAAGCGCCTCAACATCCGCGGAAAAAACGCCCCCGAAGGATTTACCATTCCCAAGCCCGAGTGTATGGACGAGATGTTTAAGATCGCGGCAAAGCTCTCGGTGGGCATGCCCTTTGTTCGCGTAGACCTCTATCAGAGCAACGGACAGATCTACTTTGGCGAGTTGACCTTCTTCCCCGACAGTGGATTCGACGCCAACCTTCTTCCCGAAACCGACGAATATTTCGGAAAGCTGTTAGAGCTTCCCAGATAATCGAACCATCCATTTATATTGCCGCTACGTTGCGGCGGAACGGAGATTTGAATGAAAATCAGCATTATAGGGGCAGGAAATGCCGGCACCACAGTAGCAGCTCAGCTGTCGCACCTTGGACACGATGTTACTATTTTGAGAACATCCAACAAGCTCCACAATGAGCACTTCGAGAAATTAAAGGACACCAAAACCGTCACTGTTCTTGACGAATATCTCGGAGATTACACGGCAGAGATCTCTTGTGTGACACAATCATATGAAGAGGCAATACCCAACGCCGAGTTGATAATAGTATACGTTCAAACGTCTTATCACGAGGACGTGATCAAAAAAATGGCGCCTTATCTCAGCGACGGACAGGCTGTACTTTTCGAGCCCGGATATCTTTCAACCGCTTATCTTTTAAAGCATTGCGATAAGGACATCATATCCATCGAAGCGGAAAGCTCCCCCATTGATTGCCGTATAATTGAGCCTTGCGTAAGTAAGGTATTGTTTAAAAACGTTATGAATCCTATGGGAGTATATCCTTCATGCAAAAGGGATGCCGCAGCAAAGATACTGGACAAGCTCGGATTCCCGTACAGATTTACAAGCAACGTAATAGAGGCAGCTCTTCACAATCCCAATTTAATAGTCCATACAGTCGGCGCTATTTTCAGCATACCCAGAATTGAATACACCAAGGGTAAATATTGGATGTATAAAGAGGTATTCACCCCCCATGTATGGAACGTGTGCGAGTCATTGGATGCCGAAAAAATGGCAGTTATGGCCGCGGCGGGAGTTGAAAAAAGGCAGTGCTATGTTGAGGCATGTCAGGAAAGAAATTTTGTAAATGATCCTCGCACTCCCTTGGAATCATTTTTTGACTACGCAATGAACTCCTCTCCCGAGGGTCCCTCCGTCCCCGATTCAAGATATGTAACAGAGGACGTTCCTCAAGGATTGGTTTTGCTTGAGTCGTTGGGAATATCGTTCGGCATACCCACTCCAACCTGCTCTGCGTTGATCGGCATCGCCAATGCGGCATTAAAGAGTGATTTCAGAGCATGCGGACGCACGGTTGACAAGCTTGGAAAAGAAACTCTTATTAAAATCCAGCAAGATCGGTAATCGGTTCAAAACGGTGGCTTGCTGACTCAAAACCACGAAAGGGCAAAGTATGAATCGCGAAAAGAAACTATTGCTAAATTCAACAACCTCGCTTTTTTATCAGGTTGCATCACTCATATGCGGCTTCATTTTGCCCAGAGCTATTCTTTCAACCTACGGCTCAGGAGTCAACGGCCTCGTATCATCAATAACTCAGTTTTTGGGCTTCATTTCGCTGTGTGAAATGGGTGTGGGCGCGGTCGTCCAATCTGCACTCTATAAGCCCCTGGCAGACGGCGACGATACACAGCTCAGCCGTATCGCCAAATCCTCAAACCGCTTTTTTAAGCGCATAGCGTTTATTCTCGTAGCGTATACGGTGCTTCTTATGTTCGTCTATCCTCTGATGACGGAAGACTTCGACTACACCTATACACTCACATTGATACTTGTAATGTCGATAAGCACCTTCGCTCAGTACTATTTCGGCATGACGTACAGACTTATACTGACAGCCGATCAGCTTGGGTTTGTTTATTACGCCACACACACCGTATCTCTCATATTAAACACCGTGGCGTGTGTTGTTATGATCAATTTCGGCGCATCGATCCACGCTGTAAAGCTGACGACCTCACTCATCTTCCTTTTGCAGCCTTTGAGCATGGCGTTTATTGCAAAAAGAAGATACCGTATAGATAAAAAGGTAGTGCTCGAAGGAGAGCCCTTAGACCAGAAATGGAACGGAATAACACAGCACGTAGCAACGGTAGTACTCGGAAACACCGGCGTAATGGTGTTGACCTTCTTCTCAACAATGAAGAGCATTTCCGTATATTCGGTATACTATCTCGTTGTAAACGGCGTGCGTCAGATAATCGTTTCTCTGACAAGCGGTACACAAGCAATGTTTGGTAATATGCTTGCAAAGGGAGAAAAAGAAACGCTTGACCGCTCGTACGGAATGTTTGAGTGGATAATGCACACCCTTGTAACGGTTATATTTACAATCACCGCGGCGATCATAGTTCCGTTTGTCATGGTATATACAAAGGGAGTCACCGACGTAAACTATTCTGTCCCCACGTTCGCAATACTCTTTACACTGGCTTATGCCATCTATTGCATACGCTTGCCGTATAACACTATGGTCATGGCGGCGGGGCATTACAGACAAACTCAGTGGAGTGCCATTTTCGAAGCGATCCTAAACATAGTTGTTTCGGTCGTTTGTGTAATACTCTTCGGAATTGTCGGCGTGGCAATCGGAATGCTCTGCGCAATGGTCTACAGAACAGTGTATTTCGCAATATACCTCAGCCGTAACATTATAAACAGAAAGATAAAGTATTTTGTAAAACAAATAGCGGCGGACGCAATCACAGTTCTTCTGTCCGGTGCATGTATATTCGTGTTTAACGGAATGTATCAGCTCGCCGAGCTGTCATATATGTCGTGGATCGTGTTGGCAATAAAGGTCGTTGCTACGGTGTTGCCGATAGCATTTGCCGTCAACGTCGTTATGTACAGAAAAATGATCACCGGTACATTAAAATCGCTTTTAAACAAGAAAAAGAAATAAATCTCGCATTCTCAGCACCGTAAACAAATTACATTTTGGTAAAAGGAGATAAGAAAATGACCGCATACGAAGCATTTAAGGATATATATAAAAGAGAACCTTATAACACCGCTTTCACCCCGTATCGCATCTGCCCCATCGGCGCTCACAGCGACCACCAGCTCGGCAGAATAACAGGCTTTGCAATTGATAAGGGAATCCATATAGCTTACGGACCTAAGGAGAACGGAATTATCGAGATCCAGTCCATCCAGTTTGAAAAGCGCGCTCAGTGGCATGTAGCGTCAACGCCGAAAAGCAAGCAAAATGACTGGGCGGATCATCTCAGAGGAGCAACTATCGCTCTCGATAAAAAACATCCTCTCCGCCGCGGACTTTGTGCAGTTATAGACGGTGAGCTGCCGATAGGCGGTCTTTCATCAAGTGCGGCGGTAATTATAACATTCCTCTCGGCATTGGCTAATATGAACGGTATATCGCTCAACGAATCCGAGCTTATCAATATTGCACTTGAAGCAGAGAACAAATACGTGGGCGTAGCCTGCGGCAAGCTCGACCAGAGCTGTGAGGTGTACTGCAAGCGCGACCATCTGCTTTATATGGATTTCCTTGATGAAAGCTACGAGATCATTCCGCAAAATCCTAATATGAAGCCCTACAAGATAGCTATTTTCTTCTCGGGACTTGAGCGTAGCCTTGCAGGCTCGGCTTTCAATATGAGAGTTGACGAGTGCAGAAGCGCGGCTTACTCGTTGAAGGCGTTTGCCGGACTTCCGTACGGAAAATTTGAAGAAACCAATCTTCGCGACGTTCCTCGCGAGGTGTTTGAGCAATATAAGGACAAGCTTCCTATCGCTTGGAGAAGGAGAGCAGAGCATTGGTATTCCGAGTTCGAGCGCGTAGGACTTGCCGTAGAGGCTTGGAGAGAGGGCGACCTTGAAAAATTCGGAAAGCTCTCATTCGAAAGCGGAAGATCCTCTATCTACAGCTGGGAGACAGGCTCGCCGGAGCTTATAAAGCTTTACGAGATCATGACACAGACAGACGGAATTTATGGCGGACGCTTCTCCGGCGCAGGATTCAAGGGCTGTTGCATGGCGATCATCGATCCCGAAAAGGAAGAGAAAATAGTCGAAAAGGTAACACGGGAATATCTTGCGGCATTCCCACATCTTGAAGGAAAATACTCCGCTCACATCTGCACAACGGCAGACGGAGTCAAGCTTTCCTAAAAACAAAAAATGTTAGGAGCATAGGTATGAAATGCTTAATACTCGCGGCGGGATACGCAACAAGACTTTATCCCCTCACTCAGAATTTTCCCAAGCCCCTGCTCAAGGTCGGCGAAAAAACCATACTTGACTGGCTTGTAGACGATATAGACGGCGCAGGACTCGTAGACGAATACGTGGTAATATCAAACCATAAATTCGCCGAGCATTTCGAGGAATGGGCAAAGCAAAAATCACAAAAGATAACCGTCGTAGATGACGGCACAGACTCAAACGAAACAAGACTCGGAGCAGTTAAGGACATTCAGTTCGCTATCGACGCGCTCTCGCTTGACGACGATATGCTCGTCATTGCAGGCGATAACGTGCTTGATTTCAGCCTCACAAAGTTTGTTGCATATGCGAAAGCGAAGAACACCTCCTGCATTATGCGCTACTATGAGGCAAGCGAAAAGAAGCTTCAAAAGTGCGGAGTTGTCAGCATAGACGAAAACGATCTTATCACAGATATGGAAGAGAAGCCCGCAGAGCCTAAATCAAACTGGTGCTGCCCCCCCTTCTATTACTACACTCAAAAGGACGCCAAGCTTGTAAAGGTTGGCATCGAGTCGGGATGCGGAGTCGACGCACCCGGAAGCTATATCGCATGGCTTTGCACCCAAACTCCCGTACACGCAATGGAGATGCCCGGTAAAAGATATGACATTGGAAACCTCGAAAGCTACGCAAAGGTGCAGGAGGAGTACAAGGGAATATGCTGACACCGAACATAGACCTTAAAAACAAAACCGTGCTTGTAACGGGCGCGGCAGGCTTTGTCGGAGCAAATCTCGTTACCGAGCTTTTGAACACGGTAGAGGGAATCAAGGTAGTCGGTCTTGACAGCGTGAACGACTACTACGACGTTTCGATAAAGGAATACAGACTTAAAAAAATCGAAGAGACAGCAAATTCCGTCCCCGCATCCGAATGGACGTTCGTAAAGGGAAATATTGCTGACAGAGAGCTTATAGATAAGCTTTTTGCAAAATATAACTTCACAGTAGTCGTAAATCTTGCCGCTCAGGCAGGCGTGCGATACAGCATAACAAATCCCGATGTGTATATTGAGAGTAACATAATCGGATTTTATAATATCCTCGAGGCTTGCAGACACAATCCTGTGGAGCATCTCGTATACGCAAGCTCAAGCTCTGTTTACGGCTCTAACAAGAAGATACCTTACAGCACAGACGATAAGGTCGATAATCCCGTTTCCCTTTATGCGGCAACGAAAAAGAGCAATGAGCTCATGGCACACGCATACTCCAAGCTCTATAATATCCCCTCAACCGGACTCCGCTTCTTCACGGTATACGGACCTGCAGGCAGACCGGATATGGCATATTTCGGATTTACGAATAAGCTAATAAAGGGCGACACGATAGAGATATTCAACTTTGGAAACTGCAAGCGCGACTTCACATACGTTGACGATATAGTCACAGGTGTAAAGCACGTAATGCAAAACGCGCCCGAAAAGGTAACGGGTAAGGACGGACTTCCGCTCCCCCCCTATCGCGTGTATAACATCGGTAACAACTCGCCCGAAAACCTCCTTGACTTTGTAAATATACTTCAGGAGGAGCTTGTCCGCGCGAAGGTGTTGCCCGAGGATTACGATTTCGAGGCTCATAAAAAGCTTGTACCCATGCAGGCAGGAGACGTTCCGATAACATACGCGGACACCTCTGCGCTTGAGCGCGATTTCGGATTTAAGCCGTCAACCACACTTCGTGAGGGACTTCGCCGCTTTGCGGAGTGGTATCACGAATTTTACCAATAACCATCTGTTGAAAGGGCGTGTATATACACGTCCCTTCAAAGATTTTAGAAGGAATTTTTATGAAAAGCAACCTGCACACACACTCAACATTTTGCGACGGAAAGAACACCTGCGAGGAGATCGTGATCGCGGCTCTCAACAAGGGATTTACGTCAATAGGCTTTTCGGGACACGGATATACCGATTTTGACGGCCGCTATTGCATGAAAAACACGGAAGGATACATATCCGAGGTCAAGTCACTCAAGGAAAAATACAAAAAGGAAATAGAAATATATCTCGGCTCGGAGGAGGATGCATTTTCCCCCATTGATAGAGCGGAATATGACTATATTATCGGTTCTTCACACTATTTCGTCTCAAACGGCATTTACTACCCGATAGATTCCGGAATCAATTATTTCACCAAATGCTTAGAACTCTTCGAATACAACGTTGAGCGCATGGCAGAGGAGTATTTCGGAAAATTTTGCGATTACATAAGAAATAGGAAGCCCGATATAGTCGGGCACCTCGATCTGATAACCAAATTTGACGAGATGGGAGAGTCGCTCTTCCTTGAAAACGAAAAATACAGAAAAATAGCGGAAAAGCATATAGAAACGGTCGCAGACATCGGATGTATATTCGAGGTCAACACAGGAGCTATATCCCGCGGATACAGAAACACCCCCTATCCGTCAGAGCACCTTCTCTATCTTTTCAAAAAGCATAACGCAAAACTCACTCTCGCATCAGATTCTCACACAGTTGAAACGCTGGATTTCGGATTTGATGAGGCGGCGGCAATGCTCAAGGACATAGGATTTAAAGAGATCTACCACCTTTCGGGCGGCAGATTTGTTGCAGAGGAGCTTTGATGTTTAATAAGGATAAGATAAAAGAACAGCTCCATGGACTGGGCATAAAGCGTGACGATACGGTAATAATACACACATCGTTCAAGGCAGTGGGAGAGATCGATGGCGGCCCGGAGGAGTTTATAAACGCGTTTTGCGAATATCTCTCGGACGGACTTTTTCTTGTCCCCGCGCAAACCTGGGCAAATGTAACAAGGGAATCTCCGGTATACGATCCCCAAAAAAGCGAGCCCTGCATCGGGCTTATTCCGCGCACGGCATATAAAAGGCAGGACGGGATCCGCTCGTTGCACCCCACCCATTCCATGTGGGCGTGCGGAAAGGGCGCAAAGGAGTTCATTGCAGGTGAGGAGCACGCGCAAACTCCCGCAAGAGTAGGGGGAGCATGGTGGAAGCTCGGCGAGGTCGGGGCAAAGATATTGCTTATCGGCGTCGACCACGGAAGAAATACATATATACACGCGGTTGACGAGATCGCAGATCTTAATGACAGACTCGCGGACGAGCCGTGGGATGTAACGGTTATAGATCATAACGGAAAAAAGATCACTCACCCGTTCCGTCCGCATGACGCATCAAGAACGGGAAGCCTTAACTTCAACAATTTTGAAAAGGCATTTATATATCACGGCGCGCAGACAGACGGATATATAGGAAACGCATATACGCGAGTCGTAGATGCCGCAAAATGCCGCGACGTGCTTTTAAGGATATATTCAAAAACAGATAAAAACCTTTGTCTTGTAAGTCAGGACATACCCGAAGAACTCTGGAAATAAAGGAAAAGGAGCTTTTACTATGACAAACATTATGAACTCAAAGGCGTACGCCGAGGCGCGCAAAAGAGCTGAAGAAAAGATCAAAGAGCTGAATATTACCGAAAAAATAGGACAGCTTTCGCAGTTTGGAACATCAATATACACAAATGAAGAAAAATATTTCGAGGATCACTTTGCAGAAGGAAAGATAGGTGCATATCTCACAATAATAGGAGCCGAAAAAACCAACAAGGTACAGCGTGATCTTGTAGAAGCATCAAGGCTTCATATTCCCGCGCTGTTTGGCGACGATGTAATACACGGCTTCCATACTACCTTTCCGACGCCTCTGGCACAGTCCAGCTCTTGGAATCCCGAGGTCGTAAGACGCGGATGCGAGGTAGCGGCAAAGGAGGCTTACCGTTCGGGAATCAAATGGACATTTTCTCCCATGGTTGACATTGCGCGCGACCCAAGATGGGGAAGAGTAGTCGAGGGTTACGGAGAAGACACATATCTCTGCTCAAAAATGAGCGAGGCCGCAGTAAAGGGCTATCAGGGCGAGGGCGAGACTCTTGAAAAGGACAGGGTGTTCGCTTGCATGAAGCACTTTATCGGATACGGAGCGGCTATCGGTGGAAGAGATTATAACTCCGCAGAGATCTCGGATCAGCATCTCCACGACGTATATCTTCCTCCTTTTGCTGCTGGAATAGATGCAGGTGCGGCAACTGTTATGACCGCTTTTGAGGACATCAACGGAGTTCCCGCAACCGCAAATAAATACATACTTAAGGATGTTCTCCGTGACGAGCTCGGCTTTAAGGGACTCGTTGTCAGCGATGCAGGCGCTACGAGCGAGCTTACACATCACGGCTTTGCTGAAAACGAGGACGATGCGGCCATAAAGGCATTCAATGCGGGCTGTGATATGTCCATGCAGCTTATGGGCGACTATTATAACAAGGGACTCCCCGTAGGAATCAAAGAGGGCAGAATCGACGAAAAGGATATCGATGAGGCAGTGCTTCACGTGCTTACTCTTAAATATCTCAGCGGCATTATGGACGATCCCTATACCGAGGAGGGCAATACCGATTGCTTCTTTAGTGACGAGCATATGAAGGCTACGTACGATGCGGCTGTTGAGTGCGCAGTTCTTCTTGAAAACGACGGCTCCTTGCCCATAAAGAATGCAAAGAAGATCGCCCTGATCGGTGCTCTCGCGGGAGACGAGGGTAAGAGACATCTCTTGGGTGCTTGGGCAGGACATATCGTTCCCGAAAAAACGGTCACTATTGAAGATGGTCTGCGCAAAGCATTGGGCAACAGCGCAGAGGTTGTTTACTCATACGGATGCTCGGTTGAGGACGACGGAAATGAAAACGACGAAAAAACGATCAAAGCGGCTGTCAAGGCAGCAAAGAAGTGCGATGCCGTGATCTGTGTAGTCGGTGAAACAGCAGGCAGATCGGGCGAGGCTTCAAGCTATGCAAACATCCACCTTCCCGGAAATCAGGAAAAGCTTATCGATGCGCTCGTGGCAACCGGCAAGAAGATAATTCTCCTTGTTGCATCTGGCAGACCCGTAATTCTCACTAATTTCAATAAAAAGGTCAGCGCCCTTATGCAGGTTTGGCAGTTGGGTAGCATGGCGGGCGCGGCAATAGCCGATCTCGTGCTTGGAAACGTATGCCCGTCGGGACACTTAACACTCACACATCCCAGAAGCGAGGGGCAGATCCCGATCTATTACAACCACTACAATACCGGCAGACCGCTCTATAAGACAGACCGTTGGAAGACCTGCTATCGCGATCTTGACTCAACTCCGCTTTATCCCTTCGGATACGGACTTTCTTACACGAGCTTCGAATACAGCAACATCAAGCTTTCGGCAACCGAGATGGCACAGGACGGAGAGATCACTGTATCTCTCAATGTCAAAAACACAGGCGAGTGTGACGGCGCGGCAGTAGTTCAGATGTACATCCGCGACCTTGTCGGATGCAGAGTAAGACCCGTCAAGGAGCTCAAGGGATTTGAGAAGGTATGGCTCAAGGCAGGAGAAGAGCAGGCAGTTACCCTCCACCTTCCCGCGAAAGAGCTCGCGTTCCACGATTTCTATATGAATAAGATCGTAGAGCCCGGAAAGTTCAAGCTTTGGATCGCGGAAAACTCAACTGATAACAGATATGAATTTGATTTCGAAGTAAGATAAATTCTAACATAAGGTTAATGTAATGAAATACATCTGTAATATTGGAAACAAAACGCTCGCAGTTCACGAGGCGCGTGTTTCTGCAATACCGTATAACACAGTCTGGCCGGGAAAGCAAAGGCCTCTCGACCAGACCGAGATCGCCTATTTCATATCATTTGATATGACAAACCCCATAACTCTGTCAGTAAACGTCGAGGATGAGGAGATCGAAAGAGTCGCGATCAGACCTCTGGAATTCAATATTCCTTGCGTAAGAGAGGGAAACAAGCTCACCTTGACAGTGGAAAAACCAATGAATTTCACCATTGAGATCAACGGTATCCACCACGCTCTCCACGTGTTCGCAAATCCGGAGGACAATTTCATCCCCGACGAAAACACGTTGTATTTCGGGGCAGGCGAGCATAACGTAGGACTTATATTTCCGAAATCCAATCAAACTGTCTATATTGCAGAGGGCGCTGTCGTCTACGGATCGATATATATTTATAAGCAGGACAACGTCACCATACGCGGCAGAGGAATACTCGATACGTCACGTTTTAAGCGAGGGGACGAGTACAGGATAGACGAGGAGCCGAGAAGTATACTTAAAAAGCTTGGAGTAACGGATTATGACACCAGCCGCGCAACCTGCTTCACGGCATACGGATGCAATAATCTGAAGATCGAGGGAATCATCTTCCGCGACGCGCCTTTGTGGGTGTTTATAACGAGAAACGGTTGCAGAAACGTTGAGATAGACAACATTAAAATAATCGGTCAATGGAGATACAATTCCGACGGAGTCGACCTTTGCACGACCTATGGCGCAACTCTCAAAAACAGCTTTATCCGTTCATTTGACGATTGCGTGGTCATCCGCGCCCCTCAGCTTGACGGCGAGAACGGAGAGAGTGGATGCGAGAATATCGAGGTGCACGATAACGTGCTTTGGTGCGATTGGGGCAAAAATCTCGAGCTCTGGTGCGGAAAATACAACGGACTTGTAAAAGATATCGCATTTAAGGACAATTATCTCATCCATACCGCACAGTATGCCATAAGCATCGACACGTGGTACGGCTCGGACAATATCACCGTCGAAAACGTAAGATATGAGAACATCTACATAGATACCGATACCGAGCCTATGTACCCCGTATATCAGACCGACCTTAACGCTCCGTACAGGCCGAATATAACAGGGAAGAATCCTTCCGCGGCTCTGTTTTTGGGAGCAATGAAGCTCGGACGCGACACGGGTAACCAAAGCGTTAATCTTGATGCTGACACCTCGTCCTTCAAGATCAAATATAAAAATATCAGCTTCAAAAACGTATCATGCACAAACAAAAAGAGCCTTTTACCGATAGAAGTGAAGCAAAATGGCGTAACACTTGAAAATATCACCTTTGAGAACTGTAATCTCAAGTAAAGGAAAAACAAAATGGCAGAAATACTTTGTGAGGATGCGTACAGGAACGATGAAGCACTCACCTTTTCTTATGCCGCACTGTGTATAACAGACGCAAAATGGTAAAAAATTGAGATTTATAGGTGTGTTCACGGCGTCAAATTTTCGTTTGACTTTGCGTGGCGTTTGCCTTCCCTTGAGAGGGAAGGTGGCTCGGCGAAGCCGAGACGGATGAGTAGAAGACTAACGATTTTTACCGTCTTTGATCAGAAAGAAAGTCTTGCGGTGTAAGGCATTGCTGCTCGCGCGTATTTAACGATAGACACGGTAGCGTATTCTACTCTTCCACCACTGCGTGGTCCCCCTTCCCTCACAAGGGAAGGGTAACGCAAAGCGTGACGTGAGGGAAATTTATAGCCATGAAATACAAATTAAACAGTTCGACAAATCAAAATTTGAAATGCACAAAAATGGGCGCACCGTTTCGGTGCGCCCTAAATATTAGGTTTTATCGATTACTCACCCATAACAACGATCTTGAGACCCTGCATCGAGATATTCATCTCCATAGCGTCATTTATGTCTGCAAGAGCGTACTTGTGGGTAAGAAGCTCCTCAACGGGAAGGCCGTCCTTCTGAGCCTCCTTAAGAACGTCGCAAGCCTGCATCCAGTCCTTTGACTGATATGTCCAAGAACCGATAACTCTGATTTCCTTGTTACAAATATCCTGGTGAGGATTGTAGGTTGTAGGACCGTTATCAACGAAGAATCCGAGCTCGCACATAGCGCCGCCGCGGCGAACGTACTTCCAGATAGTGCTTGCAGCCTTGGGAGAACCGGTGCACTGGAACGCCATTTCTGCGCCCTTACCGCCGGAGATCTCGTGTACCTTAGCGATAGCATCCTCGGTCATGAAGTTAACGGTGTAAGCCGCGCCGAGCTTCTTAGCCATCTCAAGTCTCTTCTCGTCGCCGTCAACAGCAATAATGTTACGAACGCCCATAGTACGAACCATGGTAAGAAGGAGAAGACCGATAGGTCCGCATCCCTGAACGAGAACGTAAGATCCCTGCTGGAAGTTAAAGATTTTCTTTGCCTGCTCAACAGCGTGAACGATAACTGCGGTAGGCTCTATAAGTGTACGGAGATCAACGTCCATGTCGCTTACGTTGAAGATAACGCCGCCGGCGTTAACCTTTATGTACTCACCGAACCAGCCGTTGAAGTTCTTGTAAGCAGCCTCGCCGGGCATAAGACCGAAGATCTCGCCGCCGGGGCAGAGGTGAATATTTGCGGGATCATTCTTACAAGTATCGCAAACACCGCAGGGCTTGAGACCGGTAACGATCTTATCACCAACTGCAAGGGGCTTGCCGTAGAAGTCGGTAGTAACGTTCTTACCGAGCTTTACAACTGTACCTGTACCCTCGTGACCGAGCTCAACAGGAATGTAGCCGAAGGGGTCGCCCTTGTACTCATGAACGTCGGTTCCGCAGATACCTGTCTGCTCAACCTTAACAAGAACCTCGTCGTCACCGATTTCGGGAACGGGAAGCTCAAAGATCTCGATCTTCTTTGCGCCTGTAAGGACTGCTACTCTTGCTTTTTCGGGAATCTGATAGTTTGCCATAAACTCTCTCCTTGTTAGATGTAATTTTCGAAGATTGCTATTTTTTTAACAATTTCCATTTGCATTATACCATACAACCTTACAAAAGTCAATACGGTTTTCGTTACATTTTAAAAAACCGCGTATAAAAACGCGGTTTTTTTATTATATCGCCTCATCATTCTGACCTATCGCCCCATTAAAGAAGTCTCCAACCTCCTTGATATACCTCTCGCGGGCGGCAGGGAAGGCAAGTCCGTGCCCCGCGCCCTCGATGTTGACAAGCTTTTTGTGCTTTGATGCACAGGCGTTGTAATTTTCAACGCTCATCTCAAACGGCACAAAATTATCTCCGTCACCGTGAATAAAGAAAACCGGAAGCTTGCAATGTGCCATCGCCTCCTCGGGAGAGAGCTCTTCAAGATCAAAATGTCCGTAAAGCCGCGCGCCGAGCTTAACAAAGGGGTAGCATACGTTTTCGGGCAACCCGATCTGCTTGATTACCTTCTTGATTATCCTTTTTCCGGATGAATATCCGCAATCGGCGAGAATACCGATCACGTTTTCGGGAAGATCACGCGCAGTCGCCATAAGCGCGGTTGAAGCACCCATAGAAATACCGCCTATAAAGATCTTGGCGTCAGGATCGATCTCCCGAAGAATAAATTTCACCCAATCCGCGCAATCGCGGCTCTCGTTCACACCAAAGGTTATGACCTTGCCCTCGCTCCGTCCGCTTCCGCGATGATCGACGAGAAGAACGCTCCTGCCAAGAGCAAAGCAACGAAATACACCGCCCGAAAGATCACGCTCGCTGTTTCCGCGGTATCCGTGCAAAAGGATCTCGATGGGCGCGCCCTTTTCATATTCAAAAAATCTCGCCCTGAGCTTAAGTCCGTCAAACGAGCTTATCTCAACGTCCTTGTGTGGCAACGCGCGCGCCTGAACGATCCAATCGACCATCTGCTCGCGAAAAGGCTCGTATATCTCGCCCTCCGGTAGAGACACCTCACCGGCATTGGGATCCTCCTTGCTTCTTTTTGAATAAAAAGCAAGCCTGAAGCAAATGTACGAGACTACCAAAACAGCAATAGCCAAAAGCACGGTAACAGACGCCAAAACAGTGCAAATAACAGCAAAAACCATAAAACGCTCCTTGTTTCTTTATCTCGGTTTTATTTTACCACTTTTCAATAAAATAATCAATAGAAACTCACCGACAAATCAATTATTTCCATTATTTAATAAATTATCCCGCAAGACCCGAAATTTAAAAGAATTTTTCAATAAATAAAAAAGCGATGCTCGCAAAAAACACCTTCGTGAGCACCACAACATAATTATTATATCACACAAAACCACCCGTGTCAACCCCCTTTATGCACATTTTGCCCAAATTCTCCGAAATAAACAAAAATTTATTGTGAAGTTTTTACAATCTGCCAATTGTAAAAGGCAAATTTGTGTGCTATAATATAGTCAAGAAAGGAAGGTACGGTCCGATGGAAGTATAAAATAACCGCACGATTCTGATCTTAAAAAAGGAAGGTACAGACCAATGAAAACCTAACCCAAGGCTTTAAAATGAACAGCTGTCCGAGCAGTGTGTGAGACGAAAAGATAAGAAAACGAACAAACGAACAAACAAATACACGGCGGTGTTACGCATTTATATAAATATACGATAAACCCAAAAAATAAAAAGCTCGGAAAATTGTTCTAAAAAGCCAACAACAAATTTCGCCAATTGCAGCAAAGAGATACAGGGAAAACAATACGGAGCTCACGAATGAGCAAAAAAGGTTTTTATGTGTTTTAGGCGTTGTATTGATGCGGGAGCAAGCGGTAGATTAAGAAAGAGAGGATAACCAAAAGATGTTAGATATCAAGAGTGAACAGGGTTGACCCTTGGTCGTGCTCGTAAAGAAGGGTGCGGTCAAGGGTCAATTCTGTTTTTGCGGGAGATCCCGCTTTTTTTATTTTAATTTATCTTGCCGAAAGCTTGAAGATGTGGTATAATAAAATTACAGTAAAAGGTTTTCTATGGAGGAATGTATGGGAATAGTAGCATTGACCGCGCTTGGAGTCGGCGGAGCAACCGCAATAGGCGCGCTCATAGGTTTTTTATTTAAAAACCCCTCACATAAATTCAACGATATGATATTGTCCTTCGCGGCAGGAGTAATGCTCTGCGCGGCGGTAGCGGGACTGATAATACCCTCGCTCGAATACGGAGAGGGCGTGACGCCGATAGTAATAACGGCCACAGGCGTGATCGCGGGAGCGTTTTGCCTTACCCTTATAGACAAGCTCGTGCCACACCTGCACAGAATGACCGGCGCGGATACCGAATCGCACCCTGACAATACCGCAAGACTTAATAAGGTGTTACTCTTCGTCATAGCAATAGGCATCCATAACCTTCCGGAGGGAATCGCCGCAGGTGTCAGCTTCGGAACGGGAGATATGACTCAGGCGCTGACAGTAGCGGGAGGAATCGCGCTCCAGAACATTCCGGAGGGAATGGTTATAATTGCGCCAATGCTCGCCGCGGGAATGAAAAAAACTCGCACGCTGATGATAGCACTCGCAACCGGTGTCGTAGAGGTAGTAGGAACCTTCCTTGGATATTTCGCAGTATCACTTTCAACAGCAATATTGCCGTTCGCGCTCGCATTCGCCGGCGGAACAATGCTTTATGTAATAAGCGACGAAATGATCCCCGAAACGCATCACGACGGAGCGTCGGGAGCAACCTACGCGCTCCTTTTGGGATTCATTACGATGCTGGCAGTAGACTTTTTCCTCGGATAAGCATTACAGGGGGAACTAAAAAATGAAAATATACGATATATCACAGGAGCTGCTCTCCTCATCGCTTTACCCCGGAGACCCTGCTCCGGAGGGCAACAAAATAATGTCAATGGCAGATGGGGATGTCTGCAATCTCTCAACGCTGTTTATGTGCGCTCACAACGGAACGCATACCGATGCGCCCGCGCACTTTTTCATCGACGGCGCAACGATAGACGAAATGAACATCGAAATCTTCGTTGGCGAATGTTATGTCGCGAGACATGCGGGAACAGTAACGAAAAGCGACGCCGAGAATATATTGCAAAAAGCCGCAAAAGTATATGCAGATAAAAGAATACTTATCGCAGGAAAGGCAACCGTCAGCGAAGATGCGGCAGAGGTGTTCGCAAGCCGCAATATAATGTTGATCGGAAACGAAAGTCAGACCGTAGGCCCCGAAACAGCACCCGCGCGCACGCATGAAATTCTGCTTGGAAAGGGAATAGCTCTGCTTGAGGGCATAAGACTTGACGGCGTAGAAGAGGGTAAATACATCCTTTCCGCCGCGCCCATCAACGTTGCAGGATTTGACGGCTCGCCCTGCCGAGCAGTGCTTATTGAACTATAATTAAAAAATGGGACAACCGCAGTTGTCCCATTTTTTAGTGGTGATGATGCTCGTGCTCGTGCTCGTGCTTGTGATCATGTGCATGTTCATGCTCGTGCTTGTGATGATGCCCATGACCGTGGTGATGATGGTGATGGTGGTGATGGCCGCCGTGCGAGCTTTGATCAACGTGACAGTGCTCCTCATTGCACTGCTCACCCTCTGCCTCAAGCTCAAGCGTTGCATGCCCGATTCCGTGCTCCTTAAGCTCCTCGCGTATCTTCTCCTTGATCTCGTGATGATCGCCGGATGCCACAACGTGCATCGTAGCGTAATTGCTGACTCCGTCCATACTCCACACGTGAATGTGATGAACTCCCAAAACGCCGTCTATTCTGTTCAGATGCTCGCATATCTCCTCAACGTCGATACCCCTCGGTGTCTTTTCAAGGAAAAGCCCAACCGATGCGGCAAGATTACGGAATGCGTTGATAAAGATAAACACAGCAACGCATACAGACATGATCGGGTCAATTATCGCAAAATCGGTAAAGCGCATAACAACCGCGCCTACAAGAACTACCGCCCAACCAAGCACGTCCTCAAGCATGTGAAGATTGACCGCCTTTTGATTGAGTGAGTCGCCCTCGCGCGTAAGAAACGCCGCCAAAAAGTTTACGCAGACACCAACCAAGGCAAAGATTATCATGCCGTTGTAGTTGATCGCCGTAGGTGTAATTATTCTCATTATCGCGTTATAAATAACGAATACCGATCCCACCAAAAGAATCAAGGTCGTGATCACGCTTCCGATAACCGAATATCTCGCGTAACCGTAGGTGTGACTCTCATCGGGCTGCTTCTTGCTCTTTTTTTCAAGGAAAAATGAGACTCCGATGCTCGCCGCATCTCCAACGTCGTGAACCGCATCGGAAAGAATCGCTACACTTCCGGTAAACAGACCTCCGACAAATTCAAATATCGAAAAAGCAAGATTAAGTATAAAAGCAACAAAAATGTTCTTCTCGGTTTTCACAAAAGCTCCTCCTTGATACAATCGGCACTTAGCGTAGCCTGTTGTAGTATATTGGCGAGACAAGACACTTGAAAAATCCCATCCTCACGCATGCGGGGCGCGCATAGCATCACGCGCTCTCCCAAATAGTATTATAGACTGTAAAGCCTCCGAATCATGCCTTTTTCTTATGTAAAAGCTTTGCAATGTCGATCTTTGGAACTCTGAAATCAGCAATGAATAAAAATCCGCACACAGCAGGCATAGCGTAATATACCACTCTCATCACATCAGCCACAACCGCCGTTTTGGGCAACAGCCAAGTAACAAGATAAAGAGCAGGGAATATCATCGACGCCATAGTAACAGGCATTCCGCGATAACCCTTTGCGCATCCGTCCTCCTTCATCTGACGGTTGGTTTCAAGAACGTTAAAGAACGCAAGACGAATAACCGCGCAAAGAACGTAAAACGCAAGAAGCGAGATTCCAATGATCGTGTTAACTCCGCTGAAATAAAGGAAAACGGCAGGGAAAACGCCAAAGCAGATCACATCGCAAAGAGAATCTATCTGTATTCCAAAATTCTTCTGATCAGCCGTTCTGTCCTTTTTCGTACGGGCAACAACACCGTCAAACATATCGCAAAATCCGGAAAGCATAAGGCAGATTATAGCCAAGCCAAGTCTTCCCTCGGAAGCGAATTTCATACCCACGATGCCCGATATAAGGCTCATATAAGTCAAAATAACAGTATAATTGTAAAATCCAATGAATTTCATATCAAATACCCTTTCAAACAGAAATGTCAATCGAAATAAAGCTCATTTTGCAGTTGTCTTGAGCTCGCCCTGTACGATGTCTATGTATTTTCCCAAGATCCTTGTAACCATCTCAAGCTCTTCGGCGGAGATCCTCTCAAACGCCTTGCTTTCAGCCTGCGTTATAGGCAGGATCAGTCCCTCACCGTACGCGCGTCCCGCATCGGTAAGGCGAATTATCTTTCGGTTTCTCGTTCCGGGAACCGCCTCAAGGTAAGCGTGCTTTTTAAGCCTCAGGCGTGTGATAATAGTATTCACGGTCTGCTTAGGCAATGACCAGGTACTGCAAATATCCTGTTGCGTGTGATCTCCGTCAGTCGCCACGAGAGTGTACCAGATCCAGAATTCGCTGTTTGAAATGCCAAGACGCTTTACCGCGTCGCGGTAGATACCCACAAGCTCCTTTGCCTGGCGGTTTATCAAACCGCTCGGCTCTTTAAATCTCTGATTCATTATAACCTCCAAAGAGTCCTATTTAGTACTCTACACACATTATTATAGTCCCAAATCGTACTCTTGTCAATATAATTCGACACAATTCATCATTTTTTTACAATGTGACCGCCGCATTTATGGCTTCATTTGCTTAATAAATCAATACCTCCTAAAAAACAGAGCTTGGGCTATTGCACAACAATAACCCAAGCTCACTCGGACACCTAATCCGGCAAATGAGCGCTACGGCGCTCTGCCTCCGGTGACTAAAATATTCTTGCCTATATTATACAGTAAATGTCACCGCAAGTCAAGTCACCTCTTGAAATAATAACAAATCCATGATATAATAAACTCACAAAAATCTCATAAGGAGGAAACATGAATAAAGCAAAAAATTATATATCTCTTTTTCTAACCATGCTCAAGATAGGTCTTTTCACCTTCGGTGGCGGGTATGCCATGATCGCGCTGCTTGAAAACGAGTTCGTAGAAAAGAAAAAATATATAGAAAAGGACGAATTTCTCGATATGGTTGCAATCGCAGAAAGCACTCCGGGACCCATCGCAATTAACGCGGCAACCTATCTCGGATATAAGAGGCTTGGCTTTCTCGGCTCGCTCATGGCAACCGTTGGCGTGATCATTCCGTCATTTGTCATCATTTTTATAATATCGCTCTTCTTCGATGCCTTTTTGTCCTTCACACTCGTTGAGTACGCGTTCCGCGGCATACAGGTCTGTGTGATATATCTCATTTTTTCCGCAGGACTTAAAATGCTCAAATCAATGAAGAAAACCGCGCTCTCACTCTCCGTTTTTTCTGCCGTCACGCTCTGTATGGTGGCCTTTTCGGTATTTGCCGTCAGATTTTCATCCATCCTCTATATCCTCATCGCCGGTTGCATAGGACTCTTCATATACTGCGTAAATGCGCAAAAAAATCGTGAGGAGGGCAAAAAATGATATACCTAAAGCTGTTTGTGACCTTCTTCGAGATCGGACTCTTCACCTTTGGCGGCGGATACGCTATGATATCGCTGATACACGATAAGGCGCTCGCGCTCGGTTGGCTGACCGAGGGGGAACTGCTCAATATGATAGCTGTCGCGGAATCAACACCCGGCCCTATCGCCGTAAACATGGCAACGTTTGTAGGCTCATCGCAGGGCGGAATTCTCGGCTCGCTTGTGGCAACACTTGGCGTAGTCTTGCCATCCTTTGTCATCATTCTTTTGATATGCGCAGTCATTCGCGGCTTTTTGAAATATAAAGGCGTGCAGGCATTTTTGAAGGGTGTCCGCCCGTGTGTTGTCGCATTGATCCTCGGAACTGCAACCACACTTGCCCTCAGCACACTTCTCGGATTCACAACCGTATGGGGCGGCTTCGATGTTGACGTCAAAGGAATAGCCATTTTGACAATCCTCATCACCATCGCGTGCACATTTAAAAAGATAACAAAGAAAAAGCCCTCTCCAATACTCATGATCCTCATCTCAGCATGCCTCGGAATGCTGATCTATTCAATATAAAACCTAAGCCCGCGGATCTATCTGCGGGCTTGCGATTTAACAAATCAAGATATACAACGGAGCTATTGCATTTTCAGGTGCACTGTGTTATAATGTGAATATCCGGTATTTCCACTTTAAATAAGAAGGGAAAAGAAATGATAAGAATTGCAATATGTGACGATGAGAAAAACTATCTTGATAAAATAAAAGGTATATTAGAGCAATACGAAACCGAGAAGGGGTTGTTATTTGATATTCACTCCTATTTGTCCCCTTCTTCCTTGCTTGACAAAATTGAGGCGGGCGAGGAATATTCCATCTATATACTGGACATTTATATGCCCGGTATTACGGGAATGAGCGTGGCAACCCAGCTTCGTGACATGGGTGTGGAGTCTCCCATTATCTTTTTAACGTCGTCACCCGATTTTGCGCAACTCACTATATACTGAAGCCCTACGATAAGGATTCGGTTTTCTTTGCCATAGATAAAGCGTTGCACGGGATCGGTATGATGCGACCCGAAGGTATCATGCTTCGCATCGACGGAGGATATCAAAACGTTCTGGCAAAGAATATTATATTTTCCGAGGCAGACGATAACTATCAACGTATCCACTTGGTGAATGAAAAATATTTGTATATAAGAATCACGATGGGAGAGCTTTACGATCAACTTTCGGGCTTGAACGGATTTCTTAAGTTGGGACGCTCTCACGTTATAAATTTGAAACACGTTGTCAAATTCACCTCAAACAAGCTGTTGATGACAGGCGACAAGGAGCTGACAATTCCAAAAGGCACAATTGCGGATTTCAAAACTGCTTATTTTGATTATTTCAGCACCCAGACCAATCTTTCTTGAAAGGAGTAAGCAAAAATGGATTTTTGGAATGCGGTTATTGATGGTGTTGCCGTTATTACAGCACACGTTATGATCGGATTGTTTGCGGCTCCGTTAAAATATAAAAAATGGATATCAGTTCTCATTTGGTGCGTGTGGGGTGTAGTTCAAACAGTGCTGTTTATTCCCGCTATGACCTCGACCGCCGACAAGGTGTTTGGCTTTATATTCGGATTTGTCACTCCTTACGTTGGACAGTACGTTTTGTTTTTCATTACCACAAAAGGAAAATTCGCTAAACGTTTGTTTACCATCATCACCTATTCGGTGTTTTTCTGCATCTATATGGCTATTGCAACCTCGGTCATTGGAAGCTTTCCCAATTTACATTGGGGAGTTGCTTCACTGATACGGATAGTTCTGTTATTTGTAGTAGTGTTTATTTTTCTCAAAAAAGTATGCCCACTGTTTTGGAATAACCTATCCGAGTCAATTAAAAGCTGGTGGCTTTTGGTCTTTGCTGATGCGGTGTTTTTACTTGCCGTCGTTTCGTCCTCGGTATTTCCCAACAAGATAGAAAACGTAAAGAACCTGTATTTTATTGCTTTTCTCACCTTGGTTATTGCCATTGTTTCGGTATATCCTATCATATTTATCAGTATCAAAAATATGGCGGTGGCAGAACGTGAAAAACGAAGCGCCTTACATAATGAGCTTTTGCTCTCTCAGGTTGCCTCGCAGGAAAAGGAAGTGGAAACCGCAAGACGCACAAGGCACGACCAGCGGCAGCATTACGGAATGCTTTTGTCCTATGCCCGAAACGGAGAGATGGAAAAGCTTATTCAGTATCTTGAGGAGCGAACCGAGAGTATTGACAATCTTCGTCAGATGGTATTTTGCGAAAACGATGCTATCAACAACATTTTGTCGGTCTATGCTAACAAGGCATCGGCGGTATGTATTCCGATGGAGATAAAGGCAAGTGCAAAAAAAGAATTGAAGGCATCTACGTCGGACCTCGTTACCATTATGGGTAATATGCTGGAAAACGCCTTACACGGCGTTCAGAGCTCAAAAACAAAATCTCCCATTATTTCTGTCGATATTTACCATAAAGACGGAAAGCTTGTTATCGGTTGCAAAAACTCTTGTAAAAAGAACCTTGATTTTGATGAGATTCCGGACTCATTGGCAAGCATTGGTATAAAAAGCATTCGTTCCACCGTTGAAAAGTATAACGGCATTTGCAGATTCTCCGCGTGCGACGGCATTTTTACAGTCTTGATCATTATGGATTCGTAAATCAAACCTACATTCATTATATATCTTTCTTAAAAGCTCTCTGAAAAGAGGGCTTTTTCCTTTTTGTCTGTTTACCGCAAAGAATATCCGTTCACCACAAAAAAATATCCATTCACCACAAAAAAATGTGCCGTTAAAAGTTTGTGCTAAACTTATAATAACAAATAATATTTTCAAACGGAGATTTTTAAATCATGAACGAATCCAGCCATAACCAAAAGGAAAGCATGGTAGACGAAGATATTGCGAGAATGCGAAATGATCTGAAAATGGGACGGTTTACTCTCGATTTCGAGGGAATGGAAAGTATGACCATTTTGCAAAGAACCGAGTTTGTTCGACGCGGACTTTACGAAGAACGAGGAAAAATGCCGGAAAACGCAAAACGACTTGTAAATGATATTACCTTAGAGTCTGACCGTATGGATTTTTTTCCTAACGTTCATTTGATTTGTGAAAAAATGATTGCAAGCTCTGATAAACGCTTTGAGCAGGCGAAAAGTGCGTTTACCTCTGCCCTTAACAACAGTAACGTTCGTCCGGGTAAAAAGGCGGTAAGCATACGTCGAACAATAGATGCAAAATATGACTCTGCTGTGGTAAAGCAACTTGCCGAGGAAAGAAAAAAGATCGATGCGCAAAAAAAGGCGATGGAGAAGTATATCAAGATGGCTCCACAGTCCTCTTATGCGGCTATGATGGTTGATATTCTCAAGCAAAATGAAGAGAGCTATCAGCTGACCTCACAGTATCTGTCTGCACAGGCGACTGTTGGCAAATACGAAGCCTATGAGAAGAGTGGCGTGCTTACCGAAGAGGAGAAAAAGCTTTGCACCTTGGCAAAGGAGATGGGGCAGGCATCGCAGCTGAAGCTGACCAACCACAAACAGAACTCCTATCTTATGCAGGAGCGCGATGCGTTCTTAAGACTTGATAACAAAAAGCTCATGATGCAGGCTCACAAAGGGCTGTTGAATTGCGCTAAAGATTCTCTTGCTTTCATAGAGATCCCCAAGGAAATGACCGAGCGACTTCTTGAGCACGGGCTTATGGCAAAAGAGAAAAAGTATTATGAGGCATTACAGGCAAAGCAAGACCTTAAAGGTTTTCACCCATTCAAAAAAATGGCGCTTAACCGCGAGCTCCAAAAAACCGCGAAGGAATACAACGAGGGGCTTGCGCTTTTGCCTGACACTCGGGAAAACAAGTTAAAGCATCCCCCTCTGACAACGCTTGAGGAATGGAAAAAGCAAAACAGTATTCCGGCGGAAAAAATGGAGTATGGCGATGATGAAATTGCCTGCGAAATACCCATTGAAACTGCTATTGAAGAGAAAAATGAGTCACCTAAAACGATACAGCTTGATCTTAGCGAAAAGATACACACTCGCAAATTAGAGAATGAGCCTGTGGTTAAAAAGGAAGAAGAAAAGGTTATCCCGGATATTCAAAAGGAAATTTAATTTTAAAAGGAGATAGATATTATGCCTAACACCCAAGATTACAATAATTTAACCGAACAGCAGAAGAAAGCCATTGACGAGGCTATGGCGGCATCAAATCCCCAAAAAACATCCAAACTCAAGGATGAAACACTTCATCAAATCAAGGAAGCATATAAGGGCCCTCTTTTAAATATCATCAAAGCGATTGACAAATCTGCATATGTAGAAGTTCTTGATAACAACAAAACGTCGGAACATATTCTGACGTTTATAGAAGTACATGGTACAATGAGAAGACTCGCATACGAAGATCAGATCAATCACTATGAGAAAATGTTTGAGGACCATATGAATCAATCGGCACAACGCCGAGAAATCATTAAAAGGTCTGAGACTCAAGGTATGGCGGCACTGACTGAGGAAGAAAGAAAAATTATGGTCAGCAACACCCAGCTTGAGACCTTGTTGCAGGACGCTACAAAAAGTTTCTTTGCAACCCAGCGCGCAAACTGTTTGGAAACCTTCGACAGAGAGATGCGAAACTATGCACAAACAGTGAAAAACAACCCGGATGCTGCTAACATAGAGACATTTAAACGCTCATTCGAGTACACTCGTAACGACTTTGGTGCTACAAAGTTGTGGGATGAAGCGACCGGAACATTTCAACGTGTAGAGCTTTATAAGTTCCGCGACGGCGATGTTCCGAAGCATCTTTATGATGATGCTGAGTATGATAAGGTTTTAAAGAATTATGACACATACCTGCGCACCCACATAAAGGAAATCGAGAAGGACTTCAAGCTTCGGGAATATGGACGCGATATGGAGCGTAAAGCTGAAAACCTTATGACGTTTGGACGGCAAGAGGAATCCTGGGGTATCACAATGAAGCAGTATGTGGCGCTTCGCGACAAGACAGAAAAGATATACCTGGAAGCGAAAAAGAAATACGATACATATGAGAAGCAACTTCTGAAGGACCCCAATTACAAATCGCACCTGAATAGCTCCGAATACGCGCGTGTTCTCAACGATCAATATTATAACGGTAAATACGACGGAAAGATCTTTGAAAATCTTCCCGACGTTGAAAAGGCCATTTATGTCTTGAATAAATATCCTGACGCAGACCTCCACCGGGTTCCCCTGAACGAAAGAGAATGGTTTAACAAGGGGCTAAGCATGTTAGCTGTGCAACAGGCTAAGGAGCTTGAGTCGGGAATAGACAAGGTTGAGCAGGATCTCGAAAAGTTCTATTGGAATGATCCCAGAAACGCGAGGGATAAGGACTTCCAGATGCGCGAGCTCGAGGAAAACCGCGCAATTCTTTCCGCTTATAACAGTTATCTTAGTGACAACTCGGACAAAAACCTTAAAAAGTTCTACGAGGAGGTCAACAAAGCATACGAAAACGCAAAGCAGCAATACATTGACAATCCCGACCTGAGAGAGCGCTTTGAGGTGAGAGCCGAGCAGATTCAAAGGGGCGATTTCACCTTTGTTCCTATGATCAATCACATGGAGGCAAAGCGCCTTGGAATGACCGCTCACTGGGACCAATATACACATACGAATGAAGAGTTCCGCGCGATCAATAGGGAAGAACCTAAAAAGACAGTATTCCAAAAGCAGTTTGAGAAAGCATATTCTCAGCACATCAGACCGATTGCAAAGCAGACGATTGAAACAGAAATATACAAATCCATCAATAACCGCGAGGATTTGACTCTCAAGCAGATGGGAGCGAGCCTCAAGGGAAAGGATCTTGAAGATTATAAGGCTACCATCCGTGACGAAAAGATGGATCAGTTCAAGGATAACACCGCTTCCGGCTTTAAGAAGCAGATAGATAATATCAAGCAAGAGAAGGCCGCATTGAGGAAGCATTACGGATTTATCAGCCGATTTTTCAACGCCAATTACAAAGCAAAGGTTCATTTGCTTGAGCACCATGAGGATCTTATCCGCAAGAACTATCAGAACAAGCTCAACGAAACCAAATATGACATTCTCAAGACCTATCAGGAAAAGGGTCTGGCTCTTACAAAGGAAGAAACTCGTGAATTGAATAACCTTACCAAAAATGGTACCGTTACCGGCAAGATCATGGAATGGGACGGCGCGAGGGCTCGTGAAAAGTACAAGCTTGATGAGATCAATTCAAAGTGGAACCCCCAAAAGGAGCAACCCAAGGCTCCTACCAAAACACAGTTGGATCTTAGTGAAAAGATTCACACTGCTAAGGCTAAAGAACAACCCGTGAAGGAAGACGTTCAGATTCAAAAGGCAAAAGAGATCGAAGAGAAGGTCAAAGAAGAAACCGATCTTGAAAAATAACACCTCAAAGGATAAAATCCAATGAAAAATAATTCTGATAAAAATAAAAAAGGAATAGGAGAGAGGATATTACCGCTTGCAAAGCCGTTAGGCATAAGAGCCGGTATCAGTCTGGGGCTTGCCATGCTCCTGGCACTGGTCGGAGTACTGCTTGTTTGCGGCGCGTTCATGGTTGTGCCGTGGCTCTTGACAACGCTTGTCATTTTCGGCATTGCCATTGTATCGGTCGTGCTGTCTATGCTGTTGAGCCTGGCGCCACCTGCCCTGAACAAGGTCTTGATGACGGTATATTCCTTCGCAATCGTTGGGGCCATCTTCTCCCTATTGGCATACTCTATCATATCCTCAAGCTTCAATTTTGAGGATATGAACTGGAAAATAATTTTCACGAGCTTTGCGAGTGACAAATTGTTTTATACCATATTCATATTTTTTGCACTGTTTTCGGTTGTCGGATATTACGGGTTTGTAAATCGCGCAGAGATAGCGGATTTAATAGCCACAATTACGGGCAACAAGGGAAAGCTCAATCAGGTTGAAGCAAACCTTGAAAACTCCCGTTGGATGACCGACGCGGAGAGAGACAAGATATTCACATCCTGCAAGTACAGCGAGCTTTCCGGAATGAAAAAGGACGGCGTTCCGATACGCGCTCTGTTTGACGGCAAGGGAGATATGAAGATAACCTTCAACTCCCCCTGCCACGGACTTATTATCGGTAGTACAGGTTCGGGTAAAACAACGACCTTCATAAACCCGATGATCCAGCTTCTCGGAGCAAGCGGCGCGGGCTCGTCTATGATCATGACCGACCCTAAGGGCGAGCTCTTCTCACTGCACTCCAAGTTTCTCAAGGAAAGAGGCTACGACGTAAAGGTGCTTGACCTTCGTGACGCCTACCATTCGTACAGATGGAATCCTCTGGAGCCATTGTGGGATGCATATCAGGAATATCTCGGCGCGGAGCGCGCGGCATATCAGCATGAGAACGAGGACGTGGAGAAAAGCGGACTCACTCTCACCGCAAGCCCCGAGGATTATGGCGACGTTTGGTTTGAGTTCAAGGGCAAGGCGTATACCGATATGGATCGTCTTATTAAAGAGGTCAAGATATTCCGCACTCAAACGTTCGACGAGATGTATGAGGATATGAATGACCTTGTAAGCGTGCTCGTGCCTGTGCAGAACCAGAACGATCCCATGTGGGAAAAGGGAGCGCGCTCCATCACAATGGGCGTTTTGCTTGCAATGCTTGAGGACAGCGAAAATCCCGCGCTTGGAATGACAAAGGAAAGGTTCAATCTTTTCAACGCATCGAAAATATTACAAAACTCCAATGACGAATACCGCGAGCTCCGCGAGTATTTTGAAGGACGCGATCCGCTTTCCAAGGCGGTGGCGGTTTCCAAGCAGGTGCTTGATGCCCCCGACAAGACCCGTTCATCCTATATGAGCGTTCTTCTTGAAAAGCTCTCGATCTTCAACGACACCGGAATATGCGCACTGACAAGCTCGTCAGACTTCAAAACGTCAGATCTTGCCGATCGCCCCACGGCGCTCTTTGTCAAGATCCCCGACGAAAAGGATACAAGACACGGTCTTGCCTCTATCTTCCTCACTAACGTGTACAAATCTCTCATCAAGGTAGCATCCTCGTATGAGGACCTGTCCTTGCCGAGAAACGTATATTACATACTCGATGAGTTCGGTAATATGCCGAAGATCGAAAAGTTTGATAAGATGATCACCGTTGGACGAAGCCGTAAGATATGGTTCAATATGGTGGTGCAGTCCTACGTTCAGCTCAACAATGTCTACGGCGATACCGTCGCCGACATCGTCAAGGGCAACTGCGGAATCAAGATGTTCATCGGATCAAACGATATGGGCACTTGTAAGGAATATTCGGAGCTTTGCGGAAACGTGACCGTCATTACAAAGTCCACCTCGGGCAATAAGAAGGGCGGCGACGTCAACGTCAGCGAAAGCATGCAGACGCGTCCCTTGATATATCCCTCAGAGCTTCAGAAGCTCAACAACAAATTCTCCTCCGGTAACTCCCTGGTAGTTACCTTCGGAAACTATCCTCTCAAAACACAGTTCACCCCCAGCTACAAATCTCCCCTTTATAAAATGGGCAAGATGGAAACAGACGACATAGAGGGAAGACTGTTTGAAGAGGAAGAAGTGTTCTATAACATCGCAAAGCGAAATTCTATCGTATTGGGAGGACAGAATGAAACGGCTCAATAATTCAATATTCAAGCGCATTTTGTCCTCTGTGATGGCGGCATTTATGCTCGTAGCTCTCTGTACGTCGCTCCTTCCAATCACTGCATCGGCAGCCGAAGCGGCAAATGAAGCGACAAACGAAGCGACACTCGGAGAGGCCATTGCACCAACAGTCAGCATCGCATGGGATGAAAGCACGGTCACACTAACCGACGGCGTAGCTACACCGTACAAAAACGCAAGCGCAACGGCAAGCTCGTATACGATGCAATACACCGTAACGGCAAGCGGTATCATCACCACACCAATTACGGTAAGAATACAGAGCTTTGACCTCTCGGCAATCGGGGGGGAAGAATATGCAACGGTAGATACCACCGTAAGACTGACGGAGCAAACCCCTACCGTTACGGGAGAAGTAACAGTCTACACTCATAATGGATATGCCACAAGGATAGAATCCACGGGTGAGGTTTATACCCATGAGTTTGGACTTCGTATCACCGAGATAACAAACGCGAAAAAGCAAAGCGGTGCGGATACCCTTCGTTCACAGGTGCTTGCCAAAAACGGTTTAACCCTGAACGTAAAACAAAACCAAACTTTCGACAGCTACGGTAACGGAACAGGAACCTTCCCACAGGGTTATGTCTATTCCGATATGGCAAGGCCGTATACAGGCTCTATATCATCCGGACAGATTGCAGAACAGGCAACCTGGACGTATACGCTGAATCCATACTCAGCGATTGAAAAAGACCCCAACTCTCAGCTTAAGACCATGCTCAGAGAATTCCTTGTTACACTCTATTTCAACGGAAATTGTGAGATCACGTCTGACCAGGACCAAAAGCGAAACGGTTTGAAGTTTACCGTTACGGAACTGCTGGATGGCACTCCGGGAGTCGAGGTCGCAATAAACGATTTCGGCGATAATATAAACTGGAAATCAAAGACATTTAACTGGGACGTCAAGAGCGGCCTTTCGGACAACAATCTTGGCGAAACTACTTGCCAGGCATATTCCCGCGGAGTAGAATTTGACAGTGATTTTATTGTTATGCGTTTGGATGAGAGATCAAGCTATCAGTTAAAAATATATAACAAGGAAGATGCAGTCCTACTCAAGTCAAAGAAATACGCCAAAATCAACTATGCGGTTATGGCGGCGGTGACAGATGAAATTAATGCATGGTCCTATCATGTCGAGGACAGAGTTTACGGTGCGGGAGATACCATCTATATGACCGTACGCTTCGGACGCCCTGTACAGGTTGAGCATGACGATGCGCATCCCCTTCAAATTCAAGCCAAAATAGGTAGCTCCACCGCTAATTATTTTACATATTGCGGCGGAAATATGACGAGCACTCTTATCTTCAAAATGACGTTACCGGAAGACAGAGCCGTCCACGGGGATAACATTGAGCTAATAGATTTTGTCAATGAGGATTATAACCGTAACATCGGCGACCTTTGCTGGAACAAAGTAAACAAGAACAATATTTGGGAAGTGGATAAGTCTAAGATAGAAGGTGAGAAACTGGTATGTACTGTCGATACGAGAACACCGAATATCACAACACATAACATATCGGGAAATTCGGAAACCGTAAAGTCGGGCTCCTTCCAGGCAACGGTTTCGAGTATAACGAACCAAGGAAAGATTGATATCGCCTGGACAAAAGAGGAAACACCACCTACCGCTCAAGATGCCTGGTCAAGCGTAACCTTTTCGGCAGACGGCGACGACAAAACTACCGTCAGCATAGAAAAGAAAGGCCTGACGGGAGTGTATTACGCTCACATAAGAGTAACGAGCGTCTCCGGCAATCAAAGCTTCAAGACCGTTGGTCCGTTCTCATTTGACAACCAGTCACCTACGGTTTCCAACATGCGTCTGGCCGACGGTGACACCGCGCAAAAATACCTAAAGGAGCACACGTTACTTTTCAACATTTCCGACGTTTCGATCGGTGTGGACAAGGTATATATGAAGGTGCGCCATGCGGACGAAAGCAAGGGGCTTGCAGGCGGTGCCGATGAGCTTCTCGTATATGATAAATCATCAGTAGATAATATTTTAAGCCTCACGGGAAATTCCGCCGAGATTACAGTAAGCACCGTTATGCTTGACCTTCCCGCAAATTCACACGATGCGTATAAGGTTGGATTTTATGCAGTAGATAAGCTGGGGAATCAAAGCGATATTTATCAATTTGCAGATGCGTTGATGTTTGATAACCGAGACACCTTTGCCGCATCGCTCAATACCGCATCGGATATCTCTATAAAAGGAAAACAGATTTATTATAACGAACAAACACTGACGTTTTCTCATGCGGAATCGGAGGGTAGTTCGTGGGTGATCGATTCTCTTAAATACAACAGCATTGACATAACCGACAAGCTTCATGAGAGCGGGTTTGTTGGCACAGCCCTCAATTCCCAAGGCTCATATAGATTAGAGCTTGACCAAAGCGTTCAGGGATATGTTGAGATCGTCTTTAAGCTCAACGGCGAGCGCGAATCCAACGTAATCAATTTTTACGTTACAAGCAGGGAAGCAAGCTCTCCCAACTATCAAAACCTTTACGCTCCCAATAGATTGCTGATCAACGAGGTTTGGCAGCTTTCAACGGCAACCTTCTATTCGGGAAATAACCGAAACGGAAGCTACTACACGGGAACGAATCTGAAGCCTATCTTCTCAAGCAAGGAAAAAGCGCTCGAATACGCCAAATTCTTTGAAAAGCAGGACATCGTCATTGAATATATCGACAACGAGGTCGAGAGAAACTATCTTGAGGAAGGATGGCGCAGCAATTACATAAAAGCAGATGCAGATAAGGATAAGGCTGTCGCTGTCGGACAAACGTGGATTCGATATAAGAGCATCTCTTGGACGCTTGGATCAAACAACGAGGAGCATTGGGTATATTATTTTTACTCAAATGAAATAGTAACGACTATCGATCCCGTTCTGACTCCCGCATTGAATGAGGCAATCGACCGTAATGCAAGGCTCATATGTAATTATGAAGGGGATAATCGCATATATCTGACCGCGAATAACACCTCAAAGGGCTATATGAACTCATATAGCGAGCCTTATTACGACCCGCTTGGAATTTTAAGCAATCCGCTGACCTATCATGGCGTTTATAGCTATGACATCGCGATTTCCGCAGATAACGGCATTTATGACAGCTTCATTACATACGACAGTCAGGAGATACCTCTTGTCGCAAATTACAAGTTTAATATTGACAGCGCAGAGCACGGATTCGTATATTACAGACAGAACGGCACAGAGGAATGGCTGCCTATTGAAAACGGTGAGTCCTTCAAGGATAAAATAACAGCATCGGGAATATACGAGATTTGCGAGTTCGGAAACGGATATATGACCTATCTTGTGTATATCGACCTCGATGCGCCGGTTATTTCCTACAGCCTTACGGTGGACGGTGCAGAGAAAAACGGACACATCACCGCATCCACCTCGGGCGGAACGCTCCGAGCGTCTCAATTTACGGTAAAGGAGCTGCTCAACAGTATTTCGGGAGGACTTCCCGTAGAGCGAGACAGATGGGCATACTTCTATATCCTATACAATTCGCTCGGCGGTGGTGAGCACGCATTCATGACCATGTCCGATCTGAACCGAACGGGCTGCAAATTGAGCACAGGCGTTTATAAGATCTATGCCTGCGACCGTCTCGGAAACATGTCGGTGCAAACCATCAAGATCAATACCGAGGACATAGAGGTCAAAGGAGCGGTCTCGGCGTCAGGACTTACCGTCACGTCTAACCGCGTTCCCGCAGATATTATGCCCGGAACCTTCAAGATGTGGCGCGACAATATGCTCATGACCGATGTGACCTACTCGCAGAGCATGAGCTTTACTCGAAGCGGTGTCTACCGCATCGAGTTTGAGGATGTCTACGGAAACGCCGTAAGCGAGACCTTCACATTCAGACGCGATCTTCCCATCGTCAGCTTCTTGCGTGAAAAGAATGATGGCGTGGGACTCTACGAGCAGATCACAGTAAATTCCGAGGACACAAGTAAGCTCTCGAGCGTAATCAGCGAGGACAATCAGCTCTTTACGGTCTCAACATCGGCAAGCATCAGAATCTCTTATCCAATCAGTAGCGGATATGATTTTGAATTTATAGGCGGCGATCCCGAATATAAAACGTCGGTGATTTCTGCAACGTATATCGACATCAAGAGCACGTCAAAGAATTGGACACTGAAGATCTTTTATAAAAACGACCCCGATGTATACATTTTGATCACTTGTATTGTAGACAAAGACGCTCCGACATTCAGCGGAAGTGCTTTGGCTAAAGAATACACATATAACGATCAGGCGGGAATGACCGATAATGTTCTTTTCACACCCACGGGAAGCACCTCAAGCAGTCCCTTTTACAACGGAGACCGAGCGGTTGGAGAAAGCGCTGTAATATCGTGGTATGACGAAACCAAGGTCGCAAGCATTTTCTATACGCATAACGGCGGCGATCCGGTGGCGTTCAACCCGTCGATCGGCAGTCTGACGCTCACCGAGAGCGGAACGTACTTCTTTGAAGCAGAGGACATTTTCGGAAACAAGTCAACATTCTCCTTTGAGCTGGTCCATCACATTGATTTCGATCTGATCATAGGCGACGAGCTACAAACGGTGGAATACAACCCCGAAAGATATATCGAAGGAACCCGATATACGAAAACGACCTATACGGGCAAGGAAATCAAGCTCGTCCTGAAGGAAAATACACTTCTGGCATTTTATTTGACAGACGGTGAAAACAGCCTACTCTATAACATCACTTATGAGCTGAAGGACGGGGGGGCAAACCTGCTGATCATGGCATATGATGCCGAGAATCAGGAGTTTTCCGTTATTGACAACGGAGATATCTCTCTTGTGTCAAGCGGCACGATCTTTGACGAAGATATCGTTATGAACTATACGTATAAAAACGGTATTCTTACACTCATCATCCCTGCGTGTGAAAGGGAATACGAGCTGTGGCAGCTCCGCATCTCCGATTTCACAGGTCACAGTCCCGTAGTCGCTCAGATCGAGCGATCCGACAATGTTTCCGAAATGGAAATTTCCAGAGAGGACGGAACAAAGCTTGATCTGTCCTATAACGGATTTGTCGGAAGCAACCAAAATATCATTTTGGATGCGTCCTCGGTCGACAATGATACGGAAACGATCATTGCATACTATAGTGCAACCTATACCGAAAAATTTGAGAACGCAGAAAAAATCGTTCTCTATGGCAAGGGAGCAACTCCTTCCCTCGAAAGAGAAGGATATTACAAGATAATTGCCACAAATAAATACGGAAACGAACGCGTAATCTACGTTGCAGTAAGCTTCAGACTCTCTCTTGATGTCAGCATTGATTACGAGCAAATGGACACGCGCACGCAAACGCTCAATGTTCCTGACGAGTATTCGATATTCTCCAACAAATCGGTGAAAATCGCTATATGGGACACAAGAGCCGACGTTACTTGCTTAAAGAACGGTGCGGCGTTTGATGTTGTAGTGACGGAAGAAAACGGATACCTTAAGGCTTCCTTTACGGAGATTGGAGAGTACACTGTTACTGTAAGCGATCAGTGCGGAAACGTATATGTGATTGCCGTATCGATCACCTCTCCCAAACCGCTCGCCTATGATGAATTCCTTACAGGCTTCAATGAAAACGCACTCAAAAAGGATCAGAATTACACCAACGGAGTGTTAAGCCTTGACAAGGAAAGGATCGAAGAAAACGGAATCAAATACGTTGCATTCCGCAAAACGGGCACTAATGAATTTGCTGTGCTGTACGATCTGATCAGCGTGATCCCAACAGAATACAGCGAATCGGCATTCATAGGCAGCATAGGAAAAGAAGACGGGGATTATGAGATATGGTTCTGCGATGCGTACGGAAATCTGCACGTAGAAACCGTCAGGATCTCAAGAAAACCCATGCTTTCAATCAACCGTCAAACGCAGGGTGCGACAAAGCCGTCGGAATACGATTTTGTCTTTGCTCTTGAAAACGGAGCGTGGACGAATTACGAATTGACCTTTATCAACACCTCAGAGCTGTACTTGCTAAAGGTAAACGGCGAAAGCGCAAGCTTCACCGATGGAAAATACACCTTTACCTTGCCAACCAATCTTGGCGCGGCAGAGCAGACACACGTTCTCTGTTTCATTGACGATTACGGAAACAGCTACGAAATAACGGTTCGTCTCTACCGTTACGTTCCCGAATCTTCGGTTGCGAATGATGCGGAAACGGTCACTCATAACGGCACACAGTACGCAACGAGTGATTTTTCAATGGCGTGGGGAGACAGGATCACCGCAACCTATTCTCTCAACGGCGAGCCCGCTCAGCCGTTTGATCAAAGCACGGTGTTTACCGCAGACGGTACTTATACGCTTGTGTTTACAGACTATGCAGGAAACACCTCAACACGTTTGATCGTAAAGGACTCTACGGTGCTTTATGATATAGCAAACGACGGAACCGTTATTCATAACGGCGCAGTAGTTTCTTCAAAGGTGTCGCTTTCTCTCGGCGAGGAAATCACATTTACAGTTACAAAGAACGGCGAGAAATACGCGGCCGAATCGAGAAACTTCACAGAGGACGGACACTACGTCGTAACGCTTACCGATCATGTCGGAAACGTATCACAGTTTGAGTTTACCATCTACGCCAAGGCTAAACGGAGCTTTACCTTTGCCGCTCCCGAAGGATACACCATCTCACAGATATGGTACATCACAGACGGACACAGAGTATCGCTGGTAAGTGACGTACACCCGGACGAAAACGGCGCTCAAAGCTATAGCTTCTCCACCGATGGAACGTATGAGATCGAGCTTTTGCACACAGAAAGCAACCACACCTGTTATTTTTCACTTGTGATCGATAACGTGCCGCCACAGGCTCAAATCGTCGGTGCAGTAAACGGCGGAGTGACGAGAAACAACGTTTCTATCGAGGGCTTAAAGAGCGGAGATATGATCTACGTTTATAAAAACGGTGAGCTTATAACAACGTATATTGTGAACGGCGATTCGGAAACGACCCTCAACCTGCTCGACAACGGTGATTACGGAAGCTACTCCGTGATCATAAAGGACGAAGCAGGCAATTCTGCAAGCTATTCATTTACCAAGGAATTCGCAACAAATAAGTTTTCCAACATCTTTATTTGTTTGCTCCTCATGTCTTTCGGAGCAATCGGAATTATTTACATCCGCTTTAACGGCAAGGTCCGAACAAAATAAAAAACAGAAATAAAAGGAGTTATTAACATGAAAAACTTAATTTTCGCATTGTCAATTGATTCTCAGCAAGCAAACGAAATGGTCAGCCCCGTAATGGAGCTTATCCAGGTATTCATCCCCGTTATTCTCACTCTTGTAGCAACTGTAGGCTTTATCTGGTGTATCGTTCTCGGCGTAAAGTTTGCAAAATCCACCGATCCCCAGGAGCATCAGCAGGCAAAGAAATCCTTGATAAACGCAATCATCGGATTTGTTTTGATCTTCGTATTAATGCTCATTCTTCACATCGCATTCCCCTATTTCCTTGAAATGGTCAAGGGCGTAACCAACTTCTGATTTCAGAATGAAGCTACTTTTTAAGCTGACCGCACTTGCGGCCTGCATCGCTCTTCTTCTCTCCCTCGCATCCTGCACGGATTTTGGCGTGGGAGAGAATGAGGACGACTTTAAAAAATACCTCTCCAGCGTCCATGTTCTGTCTGAGGGGGGAATAAAACAATACTCTATTGAAGTGTTTAACCGTGACATTAACATTGAAGATACGGATATTCCAATCGTAGTTCCGTATGATGAGTATTGCTATATCGGCTTTCAGGTGTCCGCCGGATACAACGTCTCGATCTCGGAGTTTGCGTTCTTTGCAAAAACAATATCCGGAGAAGGAGTGCTCGAGCTGGAGTTTTATGTCGTTGATAAAATGCCCACAAGCATCAAAAACGACAGTGGGGAAGACGTGAAGCTTCCGTCACTTGACGAAACTGAAACAGCACTCCCCGAGGAGAGTGTCCCTGTAGAAAGCGGAAGCGAAACCGAAGACGCGACCGAAGATCAAACTGAAATATATGAGGAAGAATTGTTCGATCCCTCAAAAAGATTTCACGTTTCCACCTTTCCGATCGGTGAGGAATGGAATTCGGTGCTATTGCAATTTGACGGCGAAAAAACCGTGAAATCCGGTCAATACATCGTCGTCCGTATCAACAATAATTGCTATACCTCAAGCGGCGAGGATGAGGAGGCAACCCCTTCCGTATCCTTTACGTTTAACTATTTACTATTTCATTTTACTGATGCTCACAAAGAATAAGGAGCAAATTTATGTTTAATTGGTTTTGGGAATTTTTATACGGGCTTATCAAGGTTCCGCTGTTTTGCATCGACGTCATCTTGATGATCGCGCGCAAGCTATGCGGCATCGATCCCGTTCAAATAGAAAAGGAAGTAAACGGAGAGATCATTACGGAGGACGTTGATATTCTGACTTACTTTATGCAAGGCGAGACGATAGTCAACGCCTTTGGATACGTATGTCTCTTTGGATTTATCCTTCTGTTTCTCTTTACTGCGTTCCGTATCATACGAGACCAGGTAACCTTTTACGAAAAGAAGTCCCCCGTGCGTATTTGTATAGAATCGTCAAAGATCATTCTTATGTTCTTGCTCATTCCCGCTATCATGATAGCGAGCACGGCATTCGTGTCTACGCTTATGCGAGGGATATACGATGCGACTGCAAACGGCAACACCGGGCTTGGAGGCTCTATGTTCGTGATATTTGCCGATGAAGCCTACACAGGCCCCGCAGAAGATAAGCAAGCGGTCTTGGATGCCTTCAGGACCTGTTCGCTTGAGGATTATCTGAACGGCACAAACGAATTTTCCTATTACAACACCTCCAAGGTGTCCGAATATTTTAAGCTAAGTCAATTCAATTTCTTCTTGGGGTTTGTCGGATCCTTGTCCGTAGTATGTCTTCTTGCGCTGACACTCCTTGCCTTTGTGGAGCGTATTATCAGCCTTGTCTTGCTGTTTGTTATTGCTCCGCTTCCAATGAGCGCATCTCCGCTGGACGACGGAGAACGCTTCAAAGCTTGGCGCGAGCAGGTAATCAATAAATTTATTATCGCATACGGCGGCATTTTGTCGTTAAACATTTTCTCGCTCATGCTTCCCATGATAGCAAGGATCAACTTCTTCGCGTCCGGAGGCACGGGTGGAAGCATTGTCAACGGCATCGCAAGATTGCTCTTTATCATAGGCGGCGCATTTGCCTGCCATAGGGGAATGGTGCTCATTGGCAACCTCGTTTCTCGCGGAGCCGGCTCACAGGATCTTATGGATCAAGCCCACATCTCCGGCGGTATGGCATCTCTTGCTCGCAGGATAAGCGGAGCCGTCAGCGGAGGTAGTCACGCAGCCAAGGGCATTGCGAAAGGCGCTGTAAACGCAGGCAAATCATGGGCAAGCGCAGCCGGAGCCCCCACTTCGATCGCGGATGTTATCAAACAACATCACGAGTCGCTAGTGAGGAAAGAAAACGCAGAGCGCGAGGCGGCTGAAAACCGCCACGACGGACGCCTCAACAGAGAAGGAAATCAAGGCTCAAGCGCGATTCAGACAGCAATGCAGGGCAAGGGCAAATCAATGGGTACCGAGGCGGCCAATTCGGGCGCAGCAGCACCTTCCACAGCACCAAATGCCACATCCTCGACAAATACAGACAAAAACAATGAGCTTAACAAAAACGCTCAAACTGATATAAAAAATGCACTGCAGAATAAAACAGCAGGGCAAGCCAACGATGGTTCCACAAACAAGCAATAAGGGAGGAGGAGCCTTAAATGAGAATTATACCAAAGAAAACCAAGGTCAAGGTCGAATTTTATCGCGGCCTCACTATTGCTGATATTTTAATAGGACTTCTTGGACTCGGAATAGAAATATTGATACTGTTTACCGATTACGGACTTATGACCTACATATTCATGACGGTCGTTCTGGGGTGCATCATTGGCCTCTATATTCCCATATCGGGTGAACGCCTGTATCTTCAGATAGGCAGCTTAATAAAATTTATTTTCAGCAAGAAAAAGTACACGAAAAACGCCGCAGATTCCGGCGCGGATATATCGGCTCTCGTACCCTTTACCGATATCAGAGACGATCTTATATGCTACGGAACTTACTACGGCGGAGTTGTTGAGATAATGCCCAAGGAATTCAGACTGCTTACCGGATTTAAGCAGTCCGAGATCATAGACAAGGCATTCGCCTCGATACTCAAAAGCGTAAGCGATAAAACGAGCGCAAGCCTTGTGAAAATAGACCGTCCCGTCTTGCTTGATTCCTACATTGAGCAGGAGAGGAGCAAAAAGCCCGAGATAGACAAGCTTCACGAGGCAGAGGGCATTTCTTACGAGGAAAGCATACCGAGAAAGAATATCATAGACGACCGAAGCGAGATACTTCGCGAGCTTAATGAAAACACTCGGATCATGCGTTCGGGTTATTACCTCGTGATTTACGATGCCAATCCGGCCACCATATCAGAGATTTTGAATTCCGCGATTCTGAAATTCAAGGAATACACCATCGATTGCCACCGCCTTACCGACAAGGAGCTTGCAGTCTTTTTAAAGTACAACTACACAAATAATTTCGACGAGCGTGAAATCGAGTATTATCAGCCGGACGAATATGTGGATTACGCAACTCCCGACACGGTAGAATTCAAGCTGATGCAGACCGTAATCGACGGCATGGAATCGGTAACGTATACGGTACGAGATTACCCGTTGGCAGTCAAGAACGCATGGGGATATAAGCTCTTTAACATAGAGGGCACCAAGGTCGTTATGAATATGAAGCCCATCGAGAAATCAAAGGCGGTAAGAATGTTGGATCGCTCCTTGCAGGAGCTTCTGACCAAAAACACATACAAGGCATCGGATATTATCGACCAACAGACACATATTGACTCGCTCGTGTCTCTGCTCGCCATGCTTCAAAATGATAATGAAACGCTCTTTGATGTAACGCTCCATATTACGATCAACGAGAATTCAAGCAACTCAAAAGAAAGCCTGAAAAAGCGAGTAAGAAGCATGCTCGCAGAGGACGGCTTCAAGATAAGCGATAACGCATCAAAGCAGATCGGAGCTTTTGTCGCATCCGGCATATCTGCATTTGACGGATTGAAGGAATATAACCGTTCAATTCACGCGTCAAGTATTGCGGCAGCTTTCCCGTTCGTTCTTAACTATATCATGGATGACCGCGGAGTTCTTCTCGGCCATTCGGGCGGATTCCCCGTCATCGTTGACTTTTTCAAGAGAGACAACGAGAGAGTCAATTCAAACATGGTCATAATGGGTAAATCGGGAAGCGGAAAGTCCTTTGCCACCAAAACTATCCTGGCAAATTTTGCCGCAGAGAACAGTAAAATATTCATTCTCGACCCCGAGAACGAGTATCAGGAGCTGGCGCACAATCTCGGCGGAAAGCTTATCGACGTTGGAACCGCAAGAGAGGGAAGACTCAATCCCTTCCACGTTATCACCACGCTCGAGGCAGACGAAACCGATGTCGATAGCGGAATTACAAACTTTTCCGTGCATTTGCAGTTCCTTGAGGAGTTCTTCAAGCAGATTCTCCCCGGCATTCCCGCAGATGCCTTAGAGTACCTTAATAATTTGATATTAAAGCTCTATGAAAGCAAGGGAATAAACGAAGAAACTGTCTTTGCAAAGCTCACAGCGCATGACTACCCCACGTTCGACGACCTTTACGCGCTGATACTCGCGGAGGAAAAAACGGCAAAGCTTGAATACGATAGCTCAAATCTCCGTGTGCTTAATAACTATATCGCAAAGTTTGCGGGCAAGGGCAGGAACGCTAATCTCTGGAACGGAGAAAACAGCCTGACCGTTAAGGAAAACTTCACCGTATTCAATTTCCAAAGTCTGCTTGCCAATAAGAATAATACCATCGCAAACGCGCAAATGCTCCTCGTCCTGAAATGGCTCGATAACGAGATCATCAAGAATAAGGAGTTCAACGCCAAGCACGGAACAAGCAGAAAAATAATCGTAGTCATAGACGAGGCGCACGTATTTATCGATACAAAGTACCCCATAGCTCTCGACTTTATGTTCCAGCTTGCAAAGCGTATCAGAAAATATAACGGTATGCAGATCGTTATTACACAGAACATCAAGGACTTCGTGGGAAGCCCGGAGATCGCGAGAAAATCTACCGCTATCATCAACGCCTGCCAGTATTCAATGATATTTGCTTTGTCTCCCAACGATATGGGCGACCTTTGCACGCTTTATGAAAAGGCCGGAGGCATCAACGAAACCGAGCAGCAGGACATCGTAAATAATAACCGAGGAAGCGCATTTATGATCACAGGACCGCTCTCAAGAGCGAACGCCTCGGTCGTCGCGTCAGATTACGTCCGACACCTGTTTGAAGAAAAACAAATCAAATAAAAAGATCAAGCAAATCGGATTGTAATAATCCAAAAGCTTCTTCATCAGCAATTCAGAACAAAAACAAAAGAGGGGATTATCCCCTCTTTTGTTTTTGGTCGAAGTGACAGGACTCTGAACCCGCATTTGCGCAAAAGCAAAATCCAAATCCAAGCATTTTCGCGCGCAAATAAATTGAATCGCAAGCGATTCAAGAGGCTCTTCGCCGTTAATCTTGGGCGATATTAAAACA
>JAZUBI010000145.1:0-4035 GCA_045638385.1 Eubacteriales bacterium | reverse complement strand
GAGTAGAAGGCTAACGATTTTAACTGTCTTTAATCCGAGAAAAAGTCTTATGACATAAGGGCTTTATGCTCACGCGTGTTTAACGGTAGCCACGGTGGCGTACTCTACTCATCCACCACTGCGTGGTCCCCCTTCCCTCACAAGGGAAGGCTAACGTAAAGCGAAATCAAACAAAAATTTAAAGCCGTGAAGTCCCCGTTAAATTGCAATTTACAAACAAAAACCGCAGGATCACTCCTGCGGTTTTCATCTAAAATTCGATTAAAATCAAAGCCCCAAAATCTCTCTTATAACAGGCTCAACTCTCTTTGCCATAAGGCTGAATCCGAGATCGTTCGGATGACACATATCAACAAGACATCTGTAAGCATCCTCACCCTCAAAGAAGCTCTCACCGTCAATAAAATAAACGTTCTTATCCCCACGCGCTACCGCATTATCATAGGTCTTGCGAATGATCGCGCGGCGCGCATCGTCCTCCTTGTATATATTCAAGGGGCGAGACATCATAATTACCGGCACGTCGGGGTGCTTCTCGCGGAAACGCAGGAAAAATTTTTCGTGCGTATCCTCAAGATGCTTTTCGGTCGGAGTATTGTGGTCATAATCGTAAACCAAAATACTCATATCAAAATTATCTCTGATATAGTCGCAAACCTTGTCCTCCGCCTTGCAGCTTCCCGAAAAACCGAGATTGACATAATCCACGTCAAGATGGTTCGAAATTATCGCATTATAAGCATTTATCGGCATCGTGCAGCATCCGCCCTCGGTTATAGACGAGCCGTAATAAACGATGGGCTTTATGTCTCTGTAAGGCGTCGGCTCCTCAACTATGTATCCGTCCTCGACCGAGATCTCAACGTCAACCACAGGCTCGTTTCTCGGCAAGAAGATGGTAACGTCCTCCATATCGGTGTTAGCATGCTTCTTGTAAATTTCCTTTTCAAAAACAAGCTCCCCGTATTTGGATGGGTACAAAAGTCCGGCAAAGAAAGGATCCTTTCTATCACCGATAAGAACGTTGGCAGACTGCGCCGCATAAAGCGCCATACCAATGTCCACGTTGCAAGAACCAAGCTCGATCTTCACGTTAAACTTGGGCGCATTGGTACGGAAGCAGACTCTTGCACCGGGATTCCTTTTGCCGAGAGACGGCACATTGATAACCGCCGCAACCTCGTCGGGAAGACGCTCTAACCTTCCGGTCTTGTAAAAAAGCGGAGAACCGAATACGCGCAAAGGCGCGTTTTTAAAATTAAAAATTTGCATTTTTCCAACCTCACTCTATGTTATTTTCCGAAAATTCTACTGATCTGCTCGTCTGAAAGCTTAATATCAAGCGCCATAAATGAATCCTCTATCTGACATGGCGTTTTGCCTCCGATTATTGGTATTATTTCAAGCTCGCTGTCGCACAAAAGTGCCGCCAAAGCCACCTGACCTATCGGTCGCCCAAGCTCGTTCGAAATCTCGCCAAGCACACCGAATCTTCTCAAGGTCTCCTCGCAGATAAACTCACGCCTCAGCCCATCGCTCAGCCCGTCAACGCCTAACCGCTCAAGCTTTGCGAAAAGGCCGCGCGCCTGCGACGTATAAGCAAATATCGGCATTTTTTCTTTCTTATAAAATTTCCTCGCCGGCTCGTTGAGCGACAGGATCGTTGGATCGCGTTCAAACACAGTCACAGCCGCAGAATGCTTTATCTGGCTTGAAATTATCGGCGGCATACCGTTTGCCGCGGCAAACTCATTCGCCTCCTTTATGCGTTCGTGCCTCCAATTCGAAACACCAATCGAAAGGATCCTTCCCTCTCTCACAAGATCGGCAAGAGTGCCCATTATCTCGGACACGGGAATATCCTCATCATCGCGGTGAAGCCAATAAATATCCGCATACTCAATTCCAAGGTTCTTAAAGCTCACTTCAATATCGTAGTATATAGCCTCGCGATTTACGCGCTTTTCCTTTGTCACCATGTCGTAATGCGCGCCCTTTGTCGAGATCAGAATATCCTCTCTGCATCCGCGCGACTTGAGATAACGACCTATTACAGATTCACTCTGTCCGTATACACGCGCGGTGTCAAATGTATTTCCGCCAAGCTCGCGGTAAATATCCATCAGACGAAACGCATCCGCCTCGCTCACACCGCCTCCGTATAACGCCGTACCAAGCGCCAAAGCCGACACTCGCTTTTCTTTTATATCCATAAAAAACGCTCCCTCACAATCGATAGAGTCCGAAATAATTATACATCACCCATAACCCCTTGTCAAGATAAAATCCACCTGTTTTCTCTCAAAATAATCAAATTCCGAAACCAATAACACTTCACCAACCGACACTTTTTTTCGCTCCCCCTATTGACAAAAAACGTGATTTTTCATATAATATAGTATGTATCGCCTTTTTGGGCGCTCAATTTTATCGAAATCAGCACTTTTTCATTCGAAAGGATATATATTATGGCAATTAAGGTAGTAAAATTTGGCGGATCGTCATTGGCAGACGCCGCGCATTTCCGTCAGGTTGCGGAAATCGTTAAGGCAGACCCCTCCCGCCGCTATGTCGTGCCCAGCGCTCCCGGAAAGAGATTCAAGGACGACACAAAGGTTACGGACATGCTCTACACTCTTTATGAGCTCGTCCGCTCGCGCGCATCCATGGAGGTAATCGACGCACACTACAACAACATCAAAGAAAGATATAACTCCATTATCAGCGAGCTCGGCATAAGCCTCAATCTCGACGGCGAGTTTGAATATATCAAGAACGCGATTCTTCATAACTCAGGTCGTGATTTTGCCGCAAGCCGCGGAGAATATCTCAACGGAATAATTCTTGCAAAATACCTCGGCTTTGATTTCATTGATGCCGAAAACGTTATCTATTTCAAGGAAAACGGAACCTTTGACGAAGAAAAGACAAACGACATGCTCTCAATCGAGCTTAAGGATCACAAATACGCCGTAATTCCCGGATTTTACGGAATCAGCCCTAACGGAACGGTCGTAACCTTCTCCCGCGGCGGATCTGACATCACGGGCTCTATCGTAGCTCGCGCCGCAGAAGCAGATCTTTACGAAAACTGGACACACGTTTCCGGATTCATGATGGCTGACCCAAGAATCATCAAGGATCCCAGCATAATCGATACTATCACCTACCGCGAGCTTCGCGAGCTCTCGTACATGGGCGCAACCGTGCTCCACGAGGATGCTATATTCCCCGTTCGCTACGCAGGAATCCCGATCAACATCAAGAACACAAACAGACCAGAGGACAGAGGAACCATGATCGTATCTCAGGCATCCGGCTATGACACAGAGCATGTTATCACCGGAATCGCGGGCAAGAAGGGCTTCTCGGTACTCACCGTTGAAAAGGATATGATGAACTCTGAGATCGGATTTGGTAGAAAGGTACTTGAATCTCTTGAGGACTTCGGAGTCTCCTTCGAGCATCTCCCCTCCGGAATTGACACGCTCAGCGTTATCGTATCCACCGCTCAGATCGAGGATAACAGAGAGAAGATCATTCAGTCGGTAACAAGACGCACAAAGCCCGATAGCGTAACGCTCGAGGACGGACTTGCTCTCATCGCTGTCGTTGGACGCGGTATGGTTAAAGCCCGCGGAACCGCGGCGCGTGTCTTCAACGCCGTTTCCGGTGCGGGTGTCAACATAAAGATGATCGACCAGGGATCATGCGAGCTTAACATTATCGTAGGTGTCGATGAGCGCGACTTTGAGACAACGCTCAATGCCATCTATAATGAATTTGTAAAATAATCATGACCCTATAAACCAAAAAGCACTTGAGCGATCTCGCCCAAGTGCTTTTTGGTTTCAAATTTTGATTTATCGAACTGCTTCATTTGCATTTTACGGATGCAAATTTTCTTCACGGCGCGCTTTGCGTTAGCCTTCCCTTGTGAGGGAAGGTGGATTTTGCCGCTTGCGGCAAAAGACGGATGAGTAGAAGACTAGCGATTTTAACCGTCTTTGATACGAGAAAAAGTCTTATGGTGTA
>JAZUBI010000144.1:0-3742 GCA_045638385.1 Eubacteriales bacterium | reverse complement strand
GGCTCACAGAACGACATGGCTACGATCCGACTTGCCCCAAGAGCCGCAACCCAAGGTAAGGGAAGGAGCAAGCTTGAAGTTGTAAAGGTCTCCGATACCGCCGTGAGAGGAAGGAGTGTTAACGAGGATACGGCAGGTCTTCATACGAGCGGCAAAGGCATCCAGCTTATCCTTTTCGGTCACTTCATTAAGATATACGGAGGAAGTATGACCATAGCCGCCATCGGCCACAAGATGCTCGGCTTTGTCGAGGGCTTCGCCGAAGTCCTTTGCCTTATACATAGCAAGTACGGGAGAAAGCTTCTCGTGAGCAAACTCTTCGGAAAGCTCAACGCTCTCAACCTCACCAATGAGGATCTTAGTACCTGCGGGAACTGTCACACCTGCGAGCTCTGCAATCTTCGCAGCTCTCTGACCAACGATCTTTGCGTTGAGTGCGCCGTTGATGATGATGGTCTTACGAACCTTTTCGGTCTCCATCGGATTGAGGAAATAGCAGCCTCTTTGAGCGAACTCACTCTTTACTGCATCGTAGATAGACTCAAGAACGATAACCGACTGCTCGGATGCGCAGATCATACCGTTATCGAAGGTCTTGGAGTGGATGATCGAGTTAACTGCGAGAAGAATGTCTGCGGTGTCGTCGATGATTGCGGGAGTGTTTCCGGCACCAACACCGAGAGCGGGCTTACCGCTGGAGTATGCAGCCTTAACCATTCCGGGACCACCGGTTGCGAGGATGATGTCAGCCTCTTTCATAACCGTGTTGGTCATGTCGAGTGAGGGAACGTCGATCCAGTCGATGATTCCTTCGGGAGCACCTGCGGCAACAGCAGCTTCAAGAACAAGCTTTGCAGCAGCAATGGTGGAGTTCTTTGCTCTGGGGTGAGGGCTGATGATGATTGCGTTACGGGTCTTGAGTGCGAGCAAGCACTTGAAGATCGCGGTAGATGTGGGGTTGGTGGTAGGAATTACGGCAGCGATAACACCGATCGGCTCTGCAATCTTCTTGATGCCGTATGCCTTATCCTCCTCGATCACGCCGCAGGTCTTAGCCTCCTTGTAGGCGTTGTAAATGTACTCGGCAGCGTAGTGGTTCTTGATTACCTTATCCTCTACGATACCCATACCGGTTTCCTCAACCGCGAGCTTTGCAAGGGTGATTCTTGCCTTGTCTGCGGCAGAAGCAGCTGCGAGGAAGATCTTGTCAACCTGCTCCTGAGTGTAGGTTGCAAATACCTTCTGTGCGTCTCTGACACGTGCGATCGCTTCTTCAAGCTTTTCAACACTGTCTACGATTTCATAAGTTTTGAGTTCCATTTCTATATGTCCTCCTAAAAATTATTTACTGATTTGTGAGTTGAGGTGTGCCAGTGAAAGCGCGAGATTTTCTTGCTTTACAAGAATCTTATCGGTAACCTTCAAAGAGCACGGGGCGAAATTCCAGATAGCAGTGATACCTGCTTCTAACATTTGGTCGCACACGTCTTGTGCGGATCCGCATCCGACCGTTATGATTCCGATCTTGATGCCGTGTTCGGTGCAGTATTCCTTTAATCTGTTAATTGGTAGGATTTCTTTCGGAGTCTTGTTCATCCGCAGCACCTGTTCGTTACAGTCGAAGGCCGCTACGATCTGAACTCCGTATTCCTCGAAGCCATTGTAATCGAGAAGTGCTCGCCCGAGCTTACCTGCTCCTACAAGAATTGCAGGTGTGAGCTTTTTGCACCCGAGTGCCTCTTCAAGATCCTTGATCAGCTCCGTTGTTTGGTAGCCGACCTTTGGCTTTCCGAGTCCGCTTACTGCGGCGAGGTCTTTTCTTACCTGTACCTCTCCGAGCGAGAGCATCTTTGCGATCGTCGTTGCGGAGATGTAAGGGAATTGACCAGGAGATAATCCGTTTAAGAATTGCAGATATTGAGGAAGCCTACCAAGTGTTGCTTTTGGTACATTAGAGCGTTCCATCGCGGTCCTCCTTTCTTTCTGTTAAAAGTTTAACACACTTTTCGGCTTTTGTGAATAATTAAAAAGTTAAATCGGTGTTATCTATATCGATAAAACACATACCGATTGAAAAAGAGACAAAAAAATAAGGGAATTTCGCCTCTTCCTAAAGCAAAATTCCCCTTGCTGTTTTATCCATAAACCCTTATATGATGGGCTCGGGCGGGCTCATCGTCATGGACGAAAACAACTGTATGGTTGACGGTATTATAATACCATAACTTTAGCTATCAGGGAATAATCAAAATGATAAAACAGTTTTATCAGAATTGATACTTTAGGCGAAAAATATTTGTTTTTTGCGTTTTATTCTTTTGACAGCGAGTTCTTGCGCAGGTGACAGGAAGAGAAAAAGGCTCTGCTTTTGTTTGAAAGCAAAGCCCATACTGAATAATAAAGGTAGGAATTTAATTCAGATACTTTCTTCTGGATTCTGTCAGCGCGGTGATAAATTCCGTATCGAGCTTTGTTAATTTATAACCCTTATGATAGATCAGGATATCTTTATATATTTTCTTGTTGCCCGAGCACACTCTCTGAACGAGATTGTAGCGCTCAAGGATTTCTGGAGAGGCAGGGGAAACCCACATGAAGGTTTCGGGGTTTTCGGAGAGAAGGTCGAATTGGCTTGCGCGTTCAAAAACGAAGATGCGGCGTCCGATATTGTCGGGTAGCTCCTCGCGGAATACCTTGGACATTGAAAGCGTCGGAACGTAGGGGTCTGCGTGAGCGATCTCAATATAGGGAGCAAGATCCTCGTAAGTGATATTCGGCTTATCCGCCAGAGGATTGTTTTTGCTCATAATCAGCATGTAAGAGAACTCCGCCACAATTTCGTATGTCAATCCTTTTTCTTCAAGCATCGACTTAAAGTATTTATCGTGAGTTTCCGAGTATCGAATGATACCGAGCTTGTATTCGTTGGTTAGGATTTTATTGATGGTCTTTTTCGAGTTTGTTTCCTTATAATATATTTCTACGTCAGCAGATCCGATGCGCTTCGAAAACTCAGCAAGAGCGGCTGAAATGTAACAAGCACGGGGAACCGAGATTGAGAACTTCCTTTTTTTATGAGAACCGTCACGGTAGGATTGCTCCATTCGGTCGATTCTGTTTAGAATATCGGTTGCGTAGTCAAGGAACTCCTCGCCATCCGGTGTGAGTACAACACCCTTTGCAGAGCGCTGAAAAATCGTGATACCGAGATCCGCCTCAAGCTCTTTAATCGAACGGCTGATATTCGGCGTGGCGATCATCAGAGATTCGGCAGCCTTGTTCAAGGAACCGAGCCTTGCAACCTCAACAGCGTATTTTACGTGAAGCATATTCATAACCAAAACCTCCCGCTTCGTCTCTCGTTTTCTGTAAATAGTATATCATAAACTCTCGAAAATGAGAATTGACACGATAGACTAAATAATGGACAAAACTGTATTTTAAAAATCGGAGCAGTCAATCCGATACTTAATGAACTTCCTTTGCGTTGAACAATAGCAACAAGAGGAAAGATATGGGCAAGTGGTTTGCTTTGTAACAATCAACAAAAAGACGGTTTTTGTCAAAATGTTTACAGCTTCTATTGACAGGTGGTAATAAAAGGTGTATAATATTAGCGTTAAAATAGTCATTCAACAGGTAAGGAAAGGTTGATATGAAAGAAAAGATACTACAGTTAAAGAAAGAAAAGAACGCGGTAATCCTTGCACATTACTATGCACCTGCCGAGGCGCAGGAGGTC
>JAZUBI010000143.1:0-22364 GCA_045638385.1 Eubacteriales bacterium | reverse complement strand
TTCACGGTTGCAAATTCCCCTCACGTCACGCTTTGCGTTAGCCTTCCCTTGTGAGGGAAGGTGGATTTTGACGCTTGCGGCAAAAGACGGATGAGTAGAAGACTAACGATTTTAACCGTCTTTGACCTGAGAGAAAGTCTTGCGGTGTAAGGTATTGCTGCTCACGCATGATTAACGGTAGACACGGTGGCGTATTCTACTCATCCACCACTGCGTGGTCCCCCTTCCCTCACAAGGGAAGGCTAACGCCAAGCGAACCCAAACAAAAATTTGAAGCCGTGAAGTCCCACCGCTAAATTGCAAATTACCCACTTTAAAACCCCCTCCGTCGGTGTGCCGACGGAGGGGGTGTATTATTCGATTCAATTCTTACTGACAACCTTTTTCTGCCAGGACTTCTTGTGGCACTCGGGACACTTCATATATCTCGTTCTGCCCATATGCATAGACGACCACATAGCCTTCGCGGTCGGAACATACCTATGTCCGCAGCACTTACACTCATAATATCCCGCATGCTGCTCAATCTTCATGCAATAAGCAAAACCGACGGCACACGGAATAACTCCGGATACCACGAGCAGAATTCGCTGCCAGACAGGCATTTCAACGTAACCGGCAATTATTATCGGCACAAGCAAAACCAATACCGATATGATTATGACGAACCACTCAAGGCCCAAAAGCCTCTTGTCTGCCTCTTCCTTCTGCTTGATCACCTCAAGCAACTGCTTTTCTAATTTTTCGTTGTAATTTTCCACTCCAACTACCTCCCCACAAAGTAAATCGTTTACAGTTATTTTGAGATGCCGACAAAGATCAAGCATCAGGGAAGAGTCCGGCATTGTCCTGCCGTTTTCCCATTTTGAGACCGCTCTGTCTGTAATCGAGAGCTTTTCAGCGAGCTGTGCCTGAGTCAGCCCTCGCTCGCGTCTTTTTTCGGCAATGAACCTGCCGATCTTGATCTGATCCATGCTTTGCACCTCCTTACATAACAAATATATCACGATTTACGTCCAAAAACCACACACCCGCGGTTGAATATGGGGAATTCTACTCACGGTAGAGTCAAAAATCACCTTTTCTTCTTGTTAGTTGCCTTTTTCGGCTTCGCCCAACCCTTTTTATAGGTCGGCTTTTCTCCGCGCGGCTTTTGGGCATCATTTTTAGGTGCACCGCCCTGTTGCTTTTTTGTACTTGGAGCGCTGCTCTTCTTAAAATCTCCGTGGCTCTTCGTCTGCTGTCTCGCGCCATTTGTCTGCGTCCTTGCACCGCGCCTTTGAGTCTGACCGCCATTGCCGCCCGCCGGTCTGACAAGACATTCCTCGCCAAATCCTATAAGCTCTTCTCTGCCGGATTTTGTAAGCGCCTCGCGTACAAGAGCGGCATTTTCGGGTCTGTTGTATTGCAAAAGTGCCCTCTGAAGCTGCTTTTCGTGATAATCGGTGCAAACGTATACAGGCTTCATATCAAGCGGATTTATTCCGGTATAGTACATCACAGTAGATGCCGTTCCCGGTGTCGGATAATAATCCTGAACCTGCTCAGGCGCATACTTGTCGCGCTTTAAGCACAAAGCCAGCTCAATAGCATCATTTAGCGTTGATCCGGGATGGCTCGACATAAGATAAGGCACAAGATACTGCTCCTTGCCAATCGACTTTGTAATCTCAAAGAATCTTCTTCTGAAGCCCTGATATACATCAAAATCCGGCTTACCCATGCAACGAAGAACGGGAGATGAGCAATGCTCGGGCGCAACCTTAAGCTGACCCGATACGTTGTCTCTTACAAGCTTTTTGAAAAAAGCATCGTTCTTGTCAAGCATCAGATAGTCAAATCTAATACCCGAACGTATAAATACCTTCTTGACTCTCGGTATCTTCTCGATCTCCGAGACAAGATGCATATATTCGGTGTGATCCACCTTCAAATTCTTACACGGTGTGGGCGCAAGACATTTCCTTGACGGACAAACACCGTCCTTCAACTGCTTTTCACAGGACGGATAGCGGAAATTCGCCGTCGGTCCTCCCACGTCATGTATGTAACCCTTAAAATCGGGCATTTCGGCAATAATGCGAGCCTCGCGAAGAACGCTCTCCTCGCTCCTTGATCTCACCGTTCTTCCCTGATGGAAAGCCAACGCGCAGAAATTGCAGGCACCAAAGCAGCCTCTGTTGTGCGTTATTGAGAATTTGACCTCCTCAATAGCGGGAACACCTCCATCAGCTTCATACATCGGGTGATACGCGCGCACAAACGGAAGCGCATAGACCGCATCCAGCTCCTCGCGCTCAAGCGGAGGCATAGGAGGATTCTGCACAAGCATTTTTCCGTCATATATCTCACAGATAGCCTTGCCGTTTATCGAGTCTTGGTTTTTATACTGTACTCCAAACGCCTCTGCATATTTTCTCTTGTCGGTCTTCAATTCGTTGTAATCAAAGGTCTCCGCGATCGGATAATTCACCTTATCCTCAGGCGAGCAAAGATATACCGTGCCGCGCACGTCACGAATTTTCTTTATCGGCACTCCGCGGTCAAGAAGCTCTGCAATGCGAGCAAGTATCTTCTCTCCCATACCATACGTCAATATATCCGCGCGGCTGTCAACCAAAACCGAACGGCGCACCTTGTCATCCCAATAATCGTAGTGTGCAAAGCGGCGAAGCGAGGCCTCAAGGCCACCGAGAATTATCGGCACGTCTCCGTAAGCCTCTCGTATACGGTTAGAATACACGATGCACGCGCGATCGGGCCGCTTGCCCATCTTTCCGCCCGCAGAATAGTAGTCATATGTGCGTTTTCTCTTAGCGGCAGTATAGTGCGCCACCATAGAGTCGATATTTCCCGCGCTGACTAAAAATCCGAGTCTCGGACGACCGAAGCGCTTGAAATCCTCGCAGGATCTATAATCGGGCTGTGAGAGCATCGCGACACGAAAGCCCTTGTCCTCAAGCACACGGCAAATGATAGCCGCGCCAAAGGACGGGTGATCAACGTACGCATCACCCGATACGTACACGAAGTCGGGACGCTCCCAGCCTCTCTCGCGCATCTCCTCTGCCGTTACGGGAAAAAATTTTAATTCCTCTACCATAAATATCCTCAAAATAATAGCATCAGATCGCTATTTTCTCTTCTTTTCCTTTTTAATTCCGAAAATCCTTCTCAAAACCGGAGAAAGAAATCCGGGTGAGCGAAGCAGGATTATCTTCATAACAAAAGCTACTCCTTTCCCGAGAAAAATCTCGTTTTTTCACTTTTATTATATGCTCCGCCATGTGTTTGGGTTATATCTCAGACGTCTCTTGATTCGATAACGTACACCGAGCCCTTCTTGACAGTAATAAGCGCGGCGTTTTTAACTATCTCGTTTGAAACCGCAAACTGAAATCCTCGCTCTATATCGGCTTTATCAAGAGGGTATTTACCGCCCTCAATGCTTACCTTTTTTGCAACCTTGTCAAGAGTGACAACCGAAAAATACTTATATGCGCTCCTTACGATTATCGTACCGCCGTCACGCACGAATCTTATTCTGTTCTGACCGTTCACAACGATCGCGTGAACCTTTTTCTCATAAAGCGACTCAAGCAGAGCCATAAGAGACAGCGCATGATCAACGCGCCCCGCAGTGCTTCCGATGATAACGATCTCTCGCGCGCCGCGCTCAAGAGCAACCGCAACGGCAAGCTGAGTATCGGTGGAATCCTTTTGGGCAGGAACCTTTACGATTTCGAACTGCCCGTCAGGTATGTCGGCAAGCGAATCAAAATCTCCGACAAGAACGTCGATATTGACACCCATAGCGCAAGCGTTTTTATATCCCGAGTCCGCGCAGATCACAATATCCCCGCTCTCCGGCCTCTCCTCTATGTACTCGGCGTGTATCTCACCGCCACCAAAAACAAAAGCTCTCATAAATTATTTATCCCATTTATGTTTATTTTTAAGGATCTCATAGAGCGACACGTAGCTGTCGTGCCGGCTCTTGGATATCTCTCCGCGCTTTACCGCCGCAACCACGGCGCATCCGTCCTCGCGCAAGTGAGTGCACTTGGTATATTTACACTCTCCTATCCGCTCGTTTATCTCTTTAAACGCAAGCGGCAGATCGTCAATATCAAAGAAATCAAATCTCTCAAAATCGATCATAGAAAATCCGGGTGTATCGGCAAAAAATGCGCCCTCGCCTATTTCATAAAGCGTGACCGCGCGAGTTGTATGCCTTCCCCTCTCGGTCTTTCTGCTCACTCCGCCGGTGCTGAGCTTAAGCGTGGGAAAGAGCTTGTTGAGAAGGGTCGATTTCCCGACACCTGACGCTCCCGCCATTGCCATAACGCCACGTCTTGACGAGATAAATTCACGGATCTTGCTAACACCCTCATCGGTCTCGCAGGAAAGCGCAAACGCGCGATAGCCCGCCTTCTCGTATATTCCAACTATCTCCTCTGCCCTCTCTCTGTCAAGCTCGCATTTTCCAACAACTATAACAGGCTCGATGTCGTTGTGCTCAAGTATTGCGACCATCTTGTCAACCGTGTCAAGCATGGGCATAGGCTTTGCCGCCGCAAGAGAAACGAAAACGCAATCCAGATTAGCCATAGGCGGACGGATAAGCGAGTTTTCTCGCTCGAATATCTCATCTATAACCGCATTCCCCTCGCCCGCAGACGTGTCGACCGAAACAATATCTCCAACAAGCGGAGAGATCCCCTCGTGTCTGAAAACGCCCTTTGCGCGGCACTGTATTAAATTGATCTGTCCTTCATCCTCGCACCTTACAGTGTAAAGTCCGCCAAGACCCTCAATTATTCTTCCAACCATTAAAAATCCTCTTTTTTATTCGATCGCAGGCGGCCAGACGCGCTTGCGCGGCGGCTCTGCTTTAAATTCTATATAGCTCCCGTGAGCCACGGTAGCCCCATTTGGAATGCTCTGCCCTATGACCCGACCCTCGGACTCGGCATACTCAACGCAAAGCCCTATTGAAAGCGCAAGCCTTACCGCATCGGAAATTTTCATCCCTATAAAGCTTGGAACAAGCACGGGTTCTTCAACTCTTTGTCTGTTGACAAAAATCGTAACCGTCTCTCCCGCGCGGATGCTCTCACCGGCTTTCGGCGAGGTTTCGAAAACAGTTCCGTCCTCTCCGTCACCGTAGATCGTGATGCTTTTCACTCGCGCGCCTATGCTTCTGAGCGCGGCGGCGGCAGAAATGTATTCAACCCCGCAAAGATCCGGGATCTGCTCGGTTTTCTCACCAAGGCTGATATAGACTGTGACCCGGCAAGAATCTCCCGCCCTCATCTTCCGTTTCGCATAAGCATATGGGTTTTGAGAAATGACCCTTCCTCTTTCCACGTCGTCTGAATATACCCACTCGCGCCTTATTTCGATTCCGTCAAACGCGCCGATCTCGTCCTCGTCGCATCCGACAAGGCTTGGCACCGTCAAAACAAGTATTCCGTTGTTTCTCGGTGCAAAAAACCATACAAGCACCGCTAATCCGCTCACAGCGCAGATCACAGCAGATATTATAGCTCCTATAAAAAGCCTTTTTATCTGCGTCTTCTCAAAATTTGAGTTTCTTTCTTTAATTTTCCGCATCCGTCCCTCCAAATGCTCGGGGTATTCCCGATGTATGTATAAGACGGAATAAAAAATTATTGTCCCTTCATTTCCTCGCGGCGAAGCTGTCCGCAGGATGCGTTTATGTCAGAGCCAAGCGTGCGGCGTATCGTAGCGCGGATTCCCTTTTTCTCAAGCTCAGCGGCAAAGCGTTTGACCGCATCGCGTCCCGTGCTCTTGAATCCGCTCTCCGCAACCTCGTTTACTGGAATGAGATTGACGTGTATCGGCATCGTTTCACTGCGTGTGCGCAAATGCGAATTGAGCACAGACGCAAGATGCGCCGCCGATTCCACAGAATCATTCTTGCCCGAGATCAGCGTATATTCAAATGACATTCGTCTCTCTGTAACCTTGTAATAATCACGGCAAGCGTCAAGAAGCTCACCCACACCCCAGGTGTTGTTTACCGGCATAATAGCCGATCTCGTCTCATCGTCGGGCGCGTGAAGCGAGATCGAAAGCGTGATCGGAAGATCAAGCTTTGCAAGCTCGTATATCTTCGGAACAATTCCGCAAGTCGAGAGCGAAATATGTCTGTACCCGATATTTATACCCTCAGGGGCATTGACAAGATTCAAAAATTTAACTACGTTATCAAAATTGTCAAGCGGCTCTCCGATACCCATCATTACCACGTTGGATATTCTTACACCGAGATCTCTCTGCGCCACGATTATCTGACCGAGAAGCTCACCTGCCTCAAGATCTCTCACTCGTCCGGCGAGAGTAGACGCGCAGAATTTGCATCCCATCCTGCATCCGACCTGCGAGGAAATACAAATGGTGTATCCGTGCTCGTATTTCATGACGACAGACTCTATACAGTTGCCGTCCGAAAGCTCGAACAAATACTTGACAGTTCCGTCGAGCCGTGAAACAAGCTTTCTTCTCACGCTCATAAAGGCGGTGTCGACAACGCGCGAAAGCTTTTCCTTGGTCGCCCTTCCAACGTTTGTCATCTCATCGAGAGCAACACCCTTATGGAGCTGGGAAAAGATCTGTCCCGCGCGATAAGCGGGCTCACCGATCTCGCCCATCAGAGCCTTAAGCTCGTCAAGTGTATATGATAAAATGTTTTTCATTCCAAATTTATCCCTTGCGTTTCATTTTTGCCACAAAAAATCCGTCTGTGCGATCTGTATCCGGAGCCAAGGAAAGCATTCCTCGCTTACTCCTCTTACCTCCCGCAACAAAATCAACCGCTTCAAAATCATCATGCTCCTTTAAGAAGCGCTCAACGTTTTTCTCGTTTTCCTCGGGAAGAACGGTGCACGTCGAATAAAGAAGCACGCCGCCGCTCTTAACGTAATCGGCAGAGGCGGAAAGTATATCAAGCTGTATCTCCGGCAATCTTTTAAATTCATCAAGGCTCTTATACCTTATTTCGGGCTTTTTCGCAATAACCCCAAGCCCCGAGCACGGAACGTCACAAAGAACTCTGTCCGCGCACCCGAAAAGGCTCTCATCCGGCTTTCGGCCGTCTCGCTCTGCAACGCGGATAATATCTATTCCAAGCCTTTCCGCGCCCTTTTCTATAAGCGAGAGCTTGCTCTTGTGCAGATCAAACGAGTGGATCTCGCCACTGTTTTTCATTCTTATCGCGCTACCGAAGGACTTTGATCCGGGGCAGGAGCAGGTGTCTATCACAACGTCACCCTCTGTCGCTCCCAATGCCTCAACGCATATCTGCGATGCCTCATCCTGAATAAAGAAATAACCCTCGTCAGCACCAGGAAGATCCGAAAATCCCACCGAATCTATCAGCACAGCATTATCAAGCCTATCCGACAGCTCGTATTTTATATCTCTCTTTTCAAGCAATTTTGCATATTCCCCGCGGCTTATCTTCAGCGTGTTTATACGCAATGTCATCTTTGGCGCGCGGTTAAATATTTCAAATATCCCCTCGGTTCTGTCAAGCCCGTAAATCTCTTCAAACCTGCGGCACATATCCTTTGGAAAGGAGTATTTGAGCGACAGATACCCGGTTGGGTCTTCTTCCTTTGAAGGGAAAAGCGAATCTATTCCCTCCGATGCGCGTGTCCTCAAAAAAGAACGCAGGATGGCGTTTACAAAGCCCCTGATACGTCTCGGCGCCAATGCAACCGTCTCATTAACTGCGGCGTGATCGGGTATGCGGTCGAGATATTCGATCTGATAAATACCCATCCTCAAAAGCACCCTGGCATCAAGCTCAATGTCCTTCGGGCGCTCGGCAAGTCGATCTATCATAGCATCAAGAGTCAGCATTCTCTCGGTCACACCCAATGTGATGATCGAGCACAGCGACTTGTCAGCATCGGACAGCTCAGAGACCGACAGCTCTCTGTCGAGCGCGATATTCGAATAAGACGAGTGCTTTGCAGCATTTAAAAGTATTTTATATGCAATACCTCTCGCGCTCTCCATAGAGCCTACCTCCGTAAAATCAATTTTTTTCGCAGATTTATCTTCTTCTGCCCGAAGCGCTTGATGCAATAATGATAAATCTCAACAAATAAGCAAGCGATGTAGCAAGCGCGGCAACGTAGGTCATAGCCGCCGCAGAAAGCACCGCTCTCGCGCCGCCTACCTCCTCGCGGTATAGCAATCCGCTGCTCTCAAGTGTCGCAAGCGCCCTTCTCGAAGCATTAAACTCAACGGGAAGAGTCACGAGCTGGAAAACAGTACTGAGTGAAAACAGAATAATGCCGCCAAGCATCATAAATTCGCCAACCACGGGATCTACCGCGCCAAAGCCTGTCAGCAACAGTCCTATAATGAACAAAGGCATCGAAAGGCGCGATCCGAATTGGGTGATAGGCACTATCGCACTCCTCAGCTTGATGGGCGCATAGCCGGTCGCATGCTGAACCGCGTGTCCCGCCTCGTGAGCCGCAACTCCGATCGCGGCAACGCTCGTCGAGCCGTAGGTTGCATCCGAAAGCCTTATTACGTTAGTTCTCGGATCAAAATGATCATTGAGATTGCCGCGAATATACTCGACCTTAACGTGATAAAGTCCGTTAAGATCAAGAATACGCCTTGCGGCATCCGCTCCGGTCATTCTCCGCATAGATTGTACTCTATCGTATTTTTTAAAGGTCGACTTGACCTTGAGCTGTGCCGAGAGCGCAAAGATCATCGCAGGCAAGAGCAAAAGAATTGTCCAGTCTCCCCAAAACAAACCAAAAAACATATACTCCTCTTTTCTACGGACGTTTCCGCTAAAAAACCCGTACGATTATTTTTTGCAAAAAACAAAAAAGTATCACAGCATTTTTTTCTAAAAGGCGCATTTGCGCACCTTATTTCAAAACGTCGCCGACAAAGATCTTGCGTCCGCGAACAAAATCAGCGGCACTCATTTTTCCTTTTCCCTCCGGAACAACGCAAAGCAGAGACAAAATTCCCTTTCCGCAAGCGACCTTAATATCCTCACCCACTTCAATCACGGTTCCGGCTTGACAGCCACTTATCTTGTCCGCATCATAAACGCGGCTCTTAACTATCTTCAAAAGCTTTCCGTCGGGTGTATGCGTAAATGAAAGCGGAATAGGCGAAAGACCTCTTATAAGATCGTGAATAACTCTTGCGTCAAGAGAAAAATCAAGCTCACAATCGCTCTTTTCGATCTTCGCGGCATATGTTGCCTTTTCTCCGTCCTGTGCCTCCGGAGCAAGCGCTCCCTCTTCGAACGCCCTCAGGGTCTTAATAAGAAGCTCTGCTCCAACCACGCTCAAGCGGTCGTGAATATCCTCAAAATTATCGTTTTCTCCGATCTCAACGCTCTGCTTTAAAAGCATATCTCCGGTGTCAAGACCTGCCGCCATAAGCATAGTGGTAATACCCGTTTCGCTTTTTCCGTCAATGATGGCCCTCTGCATGGGAGCCGCACCGCGATATTCGGGAAGAAGCGATCCGTGAACGTTTATACACTTGTATTTAGGATATTCAAGCACGTTGACGGGCAGTATTTTTCCGTATGCCACAACTACAATGACCTCGGGGTCAAGCGACCCTAAAAGATCGGCAAACTCCTCACCCTTAAGTGTCAAGGGCTGATATACGCAAAGTCCGCGCTCAAGGGCAAATTCCTTGACGGGGGGCGGCATCATATGATGACCCCTTCCCTTTGGTTTGTCGGGCTGAGTAATAACGCCAACCACATCGTATCCCCCATCGCATATTGCGCGAAGAGTAGGAACAGCAAAGTCGGGCGTTCCCATAAACAAAACTCTCATAAAATTACCTCACAAATAAAATCAGCCTCTCAGCTCTTCTACCTCTGCCTTTGTAAGCATTCTGTCAGCAACGTCGGAATAAAGCTTTCCGTCAAGATGATCAAGCTCGTGGCAGAAGCATCTTGCCAAAAGCTCGCTTCCCTTGTACTCAACCTCCTGACCGTATCTGTTGAGCGCGCGCACGGTAACGTGCATGGGACGTCTTACAATGCCCCACTGACCGGGAAGAGAGAGACAGCCCTCCATCCCCTCCTGCTCGCCCGCAAATGCCACGATCTTGGGATTGATAAGCTCGATCACCTCGCCCTCGTTGACCTCAATAACAACGATGCGGCGAAGTATGCCGACCTGAGGAGCCGCCAGACCGACTCCGTCAGCCTCTCTCATGGTATCTACCATGTCATCAAGAAGCTGAATTATTCTGGGTGTTATCTTTTCAACGGGACGGCACTTTGTGCGAAGCACCTCGTCACCTATTTTTACAATCTTCAATTTTGCCATTTTTTGATCCTCTCTGTATATTTTTTCGCCCGATATCTTACATTATCCATCCGGAACATTCTTAAAGTGATGTCGGATTGAAGTTTATCGATATCGCCGCGTTTCCTTTATTATTTCTGCCAAAATCCGCAAGCAAACGCGCAAAGAATTCTCTTGTGCGCTTGTTCAGCTTGCACTTGACAACTATTCTCATTCGGTATTTGCCCTCCGCCTTGTAAACAGGGGACTCAAACGGTCCGAAGACCACAAGCGGAACGTCCGAGAATTCCATACGCGATCGAACGTCTATCTCCTCGCGGAATCTCGTTGCCGCTACAAGCGTCTTCTTTTCATCCGAGCACGAAATATTGACAAGCGCAATATCACAGTACGGCGGGAAAACAAGCAGCTTGCGCAAGCGTATCTCTGACTGATAAAAGGCCTCGTAATCCTGCGCGCAGGCAAGTCGAATAGTGTCGTTGTCGGGGTTGTTCGTCTGTATGACCGCAACGCCCTTCTTATCCGAGCGCCCCGCGCGTCCTATGACCTGCGTAAGCATCGAGAAGGTGCGCTCGTTCGCGTGGTAATCGTCCATATATATCGACATATCCGCCAAAAGCACGCCAACCAGCGTAACGTTCGGAAAATCGTGCCCCTTTGTCACCATCTGTGTACCGAGCAGAACGTCGGCCTCCCGATTTTTGAATTTAGACAAAAGCTCGGGAAGTGAATTTTTCGTGCTTGTAGAATCCGCATCCATTCGAAGCACTCGCTTGTCGGGAAGGATCTCTCCTATTTCTCGCTCTATCTTCTGTGTGCCGAATCCTATCTTTTGCAAATGCTCTCCTCCGCAAGACGGACAGGCCGCGGGAACGTGAGTCTTATATCCGCAGAAATGACAGAAAAGAAATCCGTCATCATAAGAGCCCTTTTTCGTATGGAAATTGAGCGAAATAGAGCAGTTCGGGCATGTAAGCGTTTCTCCGCAGGATCTGCAAGTCACCGATGTGTTATATCCGCGACGGTTTAAGAAAAGTATCGACTGATCCCCTCTTTGCGCGGTCTCTCTGAGCTCTTCCTTGAGCAAAAGTCCTATCGGGGAGGTGTTTCCCTTTCTTTGCTCGTTTCTCATATCGTATATTCTGACCTCGGGAAGAGTCGCATTGCCATATCTCTGGGTCAGCTTTAATAGCTTGTATTTTCCCTCTATCGCTTTAGTGTAGCTTTCAAGCGAGGGAGTCGCGCTCGAGAGAAGCATGACCGCATTGTTGTAAGCGCAACGGAATCTTGCAATATCTCTGGCATGATATTTCGGAGTGGTATCCGACTTGTATGTTCCCTCATGCTCCTCATCGATGATGATAAGTCCAAGATCCTGCACAGGAGCAAATACAGCAGAGCGCGTGCCGACGACAAGATCGGCCTCTCCGGACCGTATTCTCGAATATGAATCGTATCTTTCGCCTGCCGAAAGCCCCGAATGTATCAAAGCCACTCTGTCTCCGTAGCGCGAGGAGAATATCTTTAGTGTCTGCGGTGTAAGCGCAATTTCGGGCAATAGCATGATAACTCCGCGGCCGCGCTCAAGTGATGCGTCGATCGCCTTTATTATAACGCTGGTCTTTCCGCTTCCGGTAACACCGAAAAGCAGAGACGCCTGCGGCTTACCCGAGTCAAGCTGCTCTACCACCGCATCGCACGCCGCTTTTTGCTCATCGTTGAGAGTGACCTCCTTAAGCTCGACCCGCGCTTCCTCCGCGCCAACAGAATCTCGGAATACTCTTCTCGTTTCAAGCTTGATGATCCCCTTGTCAATAAGCGCCTTGAATTGCGTAGCTCCCGCCGAGCAATCCCGTTTGAGCTTCTGCGCCGACAACGGCTCATCAGATCGCGCGAGTGCGCCGACAATAGCCTTGTGAACACTCGATCTGAGCTTTACAGATCCCTCTCCATCGAGTATAGACATAGCCTCTTGCCTGTCAATCGCCAATGCGTAATAATTCTCAAACGCCTCGCCAACCGTCTTTCCAACGATCAGCTCCTTGCCCAAAAATCCTTTAGAGTAAAGCTTATCTACCGTCTCCTTAGCAACAGCGGCACCAAATCGCACCTTAAGCGCTTCAATGGTCCTTCCTCCGCCCGAAACTATATATTCGTATATAAAGAGCTCCGACGGCGTATATCCGAGTGATGCATCGGGTCCTTGTATCGGCATGGGATAGTAGAACGTATCCATTTTACCGATCGCGGCGGTCGAAACCGCGCATCTGACCGCCTCTCCGACAGTACAAAGCACCTGCTCCTTCATATAAAGAACAAGCGACATCATCTCTTCCGAAAGAGGGGCGCGATCCTCGCAAAGGCTGTCAAGCGGCTTTGCGTCCGAAAATGCGGGAGTATGTGTAAGGCAAGCGACAAGAGCCATTTGCTTGCGATTTGAGCGCCCGAAAGGCACTGCCACAAAGCAACCCACCCCTATCTCTCCGCGCAGAGAATGTGGGATATAGTAATCGTACGTACAGTCAATACAGTATGGATTATCGAGAATATAAACACTCGCATACTCAAAATCAAGGTTTTCCCCGTATTTCATTTATCCCCCTCCTTTACGCATTATTGCCAATCATTCAGCTATCTCTAAAAACCGTCAAGGCGCCGCCCATAGAATGGACCGCGCCACAAACTGTATTAAAATTATACCTCTTCAGCTTCCTCGTTGTCCTCGTCGTCCTCGGCAAAGATCTTAGAGAAATCGATGGGAGCCTCATAAACGGGCTTCTCCTCTTTCTTCAGATTCTCAAAATAGCCCTCAGGGCGGCGCACGATAACGTACTCACCGTCATGAATGCGGCGTATAGCGGTCTTGACCGCCTTCTCATCGCGAAGCTCCTTGGAAATAAGGGTATTGATCGGCTTATCGGTCTCCTTGTTTCCGGTCTGTGCCTTTTCTGCATCCTCGCGCTGCTTGACGTATTCGTTTGTAACGATTCTTGCACATCTTGCAGTAGCCAAAGAGAGCTCGTATCTGTTGAAGTCTCCGCGGGTAAGCTCGTTAATGGTTGGGTAAAGCATGTTTTTTCCTCCTATATGCTTAAAACAATTAAAAACAATTTTGGGCGCTTAAAGCGCATCGTCGGGCGCAGACTCGGAGTTATCCTCAAGTCTCGTCGCCACCTTTTCGACCTGAAGAGCCGAAAGAATAACGTGGTCCGAGTCGGTAATTATTACCGCTCTTGTTTTTCTGCCACAGCTGACGTCGATAACGCGTCCTGCATCCTTGGCATCCTGAATAAGTCTTTTTATCGGAGCGGAATCAGGACTTGTCAGTGTTATGATTCTGTCCGCGGCGATCATATTTCCGTATCCTACGTTGATAAATTTCATTATGTCGCCCCCGCTTATTCAATATTCTGTATCTGCTCGCGCACCTTTTCCATCTCGGTCTTGCATTCGACAACGAGATGTGCAATGCTCGAATTAGCGCACTTTGAGCCTATCGTATTGATCTCACGGTTCATTTCCTGGATCAAGAAATCAAGGCTTCGTCCAACCGGCTCATCCTTCTCGGCATATCCGTAGAATGCGTCAAAGTGCGACTTCAATCTGACTATCTCCTCATCGATAGCCGCCTTGTCGGCGTATATCGCGCATTCTGTCAGAATACGGTTTTCATCAATCGAAATATTATTATCAGCCAGCGCCGCGCGGAGCTTCTCCTCAAGACGCGCCTTATATCCGCCTATATCGTCGCCCGAAGCCTCCTCTATGCTTGAAACTCTGGCTCTGATACCCTCTATTTTGGCGGTGAGATCGCGCTCAATGCGCTCACCCTCACTGCGTCTTGCCTCAATGAATCTCTCAATAGCAACATCAAGAACAGAGCAAAGATCAGCCCATTCAGCCTCAATGTTACCCTCCGGCTTCTTGATCGAAAAGACCTCGCGGTCGCGCGCGACCTCCATAACGTCTATTCTGCCCGAAAGAGAAAACTTCTTTTTCAGGGCGCGAAGCGCGGCAATATAGCGCGCTGCATACTCTGTATTTACTACTATCTCCGAATCTGTCGCCTCTGCAAAGTTCACGAATATTCCAACGTCAACCTTACCTCTCGAAATGCCCTTTTCGGACAATCTCTGCTTGATCCTTTGCTCAAGCGGAGAGTATACGTGCGGCAACTTCACCGAGCAGTCGAAATATCGGTTGTTGACCGACTTTATCTCGACCGTAATATCCTTTCCTCCCACGTCGGCTCTTTCTCTGCCGAATGCGGTCATGCTTCTGAACATAAGCTATTCTCCTCTTTTGCCCGCGCTCGCGGACACAGATATATATCTATAATTATTTTAATATATGCAAAAAATCTTGTCAAGCACTTTTAATACTTTTATAACAAACTTTTAACCGTTGCGACACAAATAAACCTATCCGTTATATATCGCGCCGAACAAACGGCAGGCAACTCACCCCGCGCCCTTCTTCTTTTTGAAAACGAAGAGCTTGCTGAAAAAGTAATTTGCAATAACCTCTATTACAGAGTAGATAAAAAGTGCCGCCGTTGTGCCTATTATTGCCGCGCTGAAGGTCAAGCCAAACACCGTAAGATCCGTAACGATGATAGCCGCAAACAAAAGCTCAAGTAGATACTGGAGCACCATCGCCATGATCAGCGTGATAACTCTTCCCTCCGCGAAGACGAGAAGCTGCTTTCCCGTCTTAACATTTTTGTCCGCATCGGTGAACACCCATTTTTTGTTCGTATAGAATGCAACCAATACGCCCGAACACCATTTTAATACGTTGGCGGTAATATTCCACGCAAGATACCTTCCGCTGTCCTTTCCGTCCTTGAGCGCACCGAAGAAATGCGTTGCACCGTATATCGTTGCGTAAAAGACACCGAATGAAACCAGCATCGTAATAACACCGAAGAAAATATATCTTATCAGCTGTCCGTGCTTTTCATATATCCTTTTTATCATTAACTATCCTTATCCAATCTTAAAGGTAGTTCCCGTTCTGTCGTCAATAAGAGTAACACCCTTGTCAAGGAGATACTGACGAATACGGTCAGCCTCGGCAAAGTCCTTGTTCTTCTTAGCCGCTTTTCTCTTCTCAATGAGATCAAGCACCTCAACCACCAAGGGATCGCTCATATCGTATTCGGGAGCCTTGTTTGCCTCTGCCTCTGCGGCCTTCTTCTCTGCTCTTACCTTGTCTGCAGCAGCACAAAGGCCTATTGAGAGCACTTTGTCAAAGTCATCGATAAGCGCCAGCTTTGTCTTGCCGTTCGTCTTAAGCTTCAAAACGTCGTAAAGCGCCGTGATAGCCAAGGATGTGTTAAGATCGTTGTCAAGCGCATCGGTAAAGCGCTTCTTGCCCTCTCTAAATGCCTCCTCATCAAGCTCACCGTCACACGGATCAAGCTGTGCAAGACGAGCAACAAGCTTGTTGTACGCAATGACCGCGTTGTCAAGGTTCTCGTAAGAGAACACGAGCGACTTGCGGTAGTGCGACTGCAAGCAGAAATATCTGTAAACCAAAGGATCGTATCCCTTGCTCTCAAGAAGCGAAACGGTCAAGAACTCGCCGCTCGACTTACTCATCTTACCCGAATTAGTATTGAGATGATAAACGTGGAACCAGTAGTTACACCACTTGTGCCCGATATAAGCCTCGCTCTGCGCGATTTCGTTTGTGTGGTGGGGGAACTGATTGTCAATGCCGCCGCAGTGGATATCAAGATACTCGCCGAGATACTTCATCGAAATACCGGAGCACTCGATGTGCCATCCGGGATAACCGATACCCCAAGGAGAATCCCACTTAAGCTCCTGATCGTCAAACTTTGACTTTGTAAACCAAAGCACGAAATCCGCCTTATTTTTCTTATTCTCGTCACCCTCAACGCCCTCACGAACACCGACCTCAAGGTCTTCCTCGTTAAAATCGTTGAACTTGTAGTATTCGTCAAGCTTAGATGTGTCAAAATAAACGTTACCGCCCGCAACGTAAGCGTAGCCCTTGTCAAGAAGTCCCTGAACGAGCTCGATGAACTCGGCAATACAGCCGGTAGCAGGCTGGACGGTATTGGGAACCTTGATATTGAGCTTTGCGCAATCCGCAAAGAAGGCATCTGTGTAGAACTTAGCGATCTCAAGCACAGTCTTCTTCTCGCGCTTTGCGCCCTTGAGCATCTTGTCCTCGCCGGTGTCGCCGTCGCTTGAAAGATGTCCTACGTCGGTTATGTTCATAACACGGTTTACGTCATAGCCCGAATAGGTCAAATATTTTTCAAGAATATCCTCCATAATGTATGTGCGGAGGTTTCCGATATGAGCAAAGTGATAAACGGTCGGTCCGCAGGTGTACATGCTGACCTTTCCCTCAACTCTGGGTACAAATTCTTCTCTCTTTCTTGTAAGTGAATTGTAAATTAACATGATCTATGTGTCTCCAAATCTATAAATTTCAAATCAGATCGGCAAGAGTCATAAAACGCCTCGCCCTGCCGAGAACCTTTTTGCCAAAGTCCTCTCTCACACGCGCGTCTCCGTCAAGAGCCCACGCCGTGACCTCTATGTCAAGAATGCCGTCAAAATCGCAACATCGAAGCCCAAAAGCCACGTCCTCCCAATCAACGTTTCCGTCAAACGGAGGCAGATGCGAATCCCGCACACCGTCATTGTCGTGAATGTGCAGAGCATCAAGCTTTCCCTTAAGGATCTCAAGCTGCTCGGATTGTTTAAATCCCGAAATATGAGCGTGTCCAACATCCCAACAGATCCCCGCGCCAAGCTTTGACGCAAGAGAGGAAATATTCAGTGCGCAAGATCCGTACAAATGGTTGTCGGGAGCCTCGCGCTCGCTCTTCATGTTCTCAATAAGTATCTTTATTCCCTTTTTCCTCGCGTATTCAACCACGGGAGTAAGAAAAGCAATGTTCGCGCGCACCCAATCGCCGTAGGATATCTCCTTTTGGTAGATCGCTATCGGGTGAGCAACAGCGCTACCTATACCCATAAGTGCCGCCGCATCGATCTCCGAGAAAAGCTCCTTTTGATATTCCGCCATAAGCGCACCGTCACGGGGATTCGGCATATAGAAGGAAAGATGACAAATGGGCAATGCTATTTTTTTCTCTTTTGCGCGCATCGCCATAGCGTAAAGCACTGCGCGAGTACCGCTGTCAAGAGCCTTTATATGCTCAAAGGACATATCTATTGCAGGGAAGCCGATTTTGTCGAAATAATCGACCGCCGACGAATAGGAAAACCTACCCTTTGGATGATCAAAATACATCCTCGACGGCGCACAAAGAACTACCTTTTGCATTCTCTCTCCCCCTTTCAACCGATATTTTCCCATATTAAATTTTATTATATCAAATAATATAGAGTTTGTCAATAATTTCAAAGCATTTCTTTGATATTTCAACATCCCCCCCTCACATCTCCAAATTTTGATTTGTCGAACTGTTTAATTTGTATTTCATGGCTATAAATTTCCCTCACGGCGCGCTTTGCGTTAGCCTTCCCTTGTGAGGTAGCGAAGCGGCGCGAGGGTCTTGAATGACAACACGGTGTGTTGTCAGACCCCGAGCGTGACCGAGCCGCAGCGAGACAGGTGGATTTTGACGCTTGCGGCAAAAGACGGATGAGTAGAAGACTAGCGATTTTAACCGTCTTTGATACGAGAAAAAGTCTTATGGTGTAAGGGCTTTGTGCTCGCGCGTGTTTAACGATAGACATGGTGATACATTCTACTCATCCACCACTGCGTGGTCCCCCTTCCCTCACAAGGGAAGGCTAACGCAAAGCGAACCCAAACAAAAATTTGAAGCCGTAAACCCACCCATAAATTGCAATTTTCCTATATGACAAAACCTCGGTGCGCAAACGCACCGAGGTTTTATTAATGTTAAATTCCAAGGAACGCCGCGCCGATGATGCCCGCGTCATTTCCGAGCTCAGCGATGCAGACCTTGGTATGCTCTACGAAATCAGATCCGTACTGCTCCTTCTTGATAACGTAGATCATCATATCTACAAGAGCCTGACCCTCACCCGAGATACCGCCTCCGATAGAAAGGACCTCAGGCTGGAAGATGTTTATCATGTTGATAAGACCACAGCTGAGATAGCCGAGATAAGTGTCAACGACCTCGTGAGCCGCGCGGTCACCCGCTCTCATTCCGTCAAACGCAGTTCTACCGGAAACCTTGCCATGCTTTGCAACGATGTCGGTCATAGCAGTCTTTCTTCCGCTCTTGGCACAGTCCTCAAGCTTCTCGTTAGTCATCTTGATGAGCGCGGTCGCGGAGCTGTATGCCTCCCAGCAGCCCTTTCTGCCGCATCCGCAAGGACGGCCGTTAGCCTCGATAACCATGTGACCAAGCTCAGCGCCTGCATAGTTAAATCCGGAGAAAACCTTTCCGTCTATGATGACACCGCCGCCAACACCTGTTCCGAGAGTGATCATAACCGAGTTTTTAGTTCCCCTTGCGGCACCGGCTACTGCCTCGCCCCAAGCCGCCGCGTTAGCATCGTTTTCAACGTGAACGTTCATACCGCCAAGTCTGTCAGACAGCTCACGGCAAATCGGGAATTTTCTGAATCCGAGGTTGCAGGAATACTCAACAACACCGTCTGTATGATTTGCAACTCCGGGAGAAGCGATACCGATAGCCTCAATATCCGAAAGCGCAATTCCCGCCTCACTGCAAAGATCGCGGCAAAGCTGTGCCATGTCGTCCATAATGTAGGACGCATCGCGCTCTCTGAGAGTCGGCACACTCATTTTCTTGATTATTTTGTAATCCTCGCTTACGATAGCCGCAGCAATATTCGTTCCGCCAAGATCGACACCAATACGATACATAAATATTTCCTCTTTCTCCGACAACTAAACTTTACAATCGGAATTAAATTACTTGTATATTATAATTTATTTTTATCCGCGTGTCAAGTAAAAAAACACATTTTTTCTTAAAAATCAGCACTTTTTAATCAACTCGACTTAACAGCGGCAAAGCGATCAATCCGCCATCCTTGCATTGATCCTGCCCTGATATTCATCAAGAAAGGCCTCTGCGCACTTTGTAAAGTGGCACGCCACGTATTCGCCCTTAAATCCGAATACCGCAGACATATTTCCAAAATACTTGTCGATTATCTGCACCTTCAAAATAAACTTTCCGTCGCAGGTCCAGCAAGCCGATGCGGCATCGTCATACATAAATCCGTCGGTCGTGATCACGCCTCCAACACCGTCCGAATAGCCAAGCTGGGGGAACTTTCCAAACACGTTCTTGTTGATACCGAACTTGATCTTCTTTTTGCCCTGAGCATTAACGTATTCAAAATTACCGGTTCCGTTCTTAAAGAAGGTAAGCTTAAACTTCTTGATTCCCAAGGGGTTCTCATCGCAGATATAGGTCTTTCCATTGACTTTCTCACGGACGGGAGAATCGTCAAGACCGTATACGGCGCGGAGCTTAAGATCCTTTGTAACGCGCGCAAGTCTCTTCTCTGCTGCCTTAGAGGGCTTGAGGGGAGCATCCTTCATATTTTCATAGATGATATCGATAAATCCGTCAATAACGGTAACCTTTGCCTGGTCAAAGCCCTGGTTATCCGCGGTAATAACGAAAATGAGATCCTTATCAGGGAAGCACATGGTATACTGACCGCCCATACCGTTGAACATAAATCCCTTCTCCGTTCTCCATATCTGATAGCCGTATCCGTGTGAAGTAGAGCCGCAATATGAGTTCTCGCGGTTGTCAACCACTGCGCTCGTAGCGGTACGGAGATATTCCTCGTTCATCAGGCGCTTGCCGTTCCAAGTACCGTAATTCATAACGAATCTGCCGAAGGACGCCATATCGCGCGAGGTACAAAGGAGAGCCGAATCGCCCCACGATGCGCCGCCGGGCACCTTAAGTATTTGCGCGGTTTTAAAGGTTCCGAGATGATCAAACACCTTTTTCTTGAGGTAATCAAAGAGCGACATACCGCTCAGTCTCTCAACTATCTCGCCAAGCATCTGCGATCCGGGCGAATCGTATTCCCAGATGGTTGCGGAGGGATGATAATGTCCTCTCTTTGCAAAATAAAGATGCGCGCGATCGGAATCCTCGTGGAAGAACCAGAAAGGGGGATTTCCCGCAGTGCTCATAGTCAGCATCTCGCGTATAGTGATCTCATTGATAAATTCGGGCTGCTCGCGTCCGTCTATTTTATCGGGGACCAGATCAACAAGCTTATCGTCGAGCGAGAGCTTGCCCTCCTCCTCAAGAAGTCCTATCGCTATTGAAACGTAGCTCTTGGTCTCAGAGTACATTCTGTGGTTAAAATCCTTATGAAAAGGCGCCCAATAGTATTCTGCGAAGATTTTGTCGCCCTTCATCATAAGCACGCTGTGGGTTGCCGCGCCGCGTCTTTCAAGCTTTGCTATGTATTCGGCTACCTTATCAGAGGAAATGCCCGCCTCTTCGGGAGTGATTCTTTCAAACATTTTTGTTTTCTCCTTTTGTGTTATAAGTGATTAAATATTTTACCCTTTTTACAGTGTTCCGGCTGCGAAAAGATAGAATAACATTGTTGATGAATACCACTCGGAGCAGCGTGTAGGCTCTCCCGTGATAGGATCAAGCTCTTGACCGAGCTTTAGTCTGTCATAGCATTCGGTCCAAGCCGAAAGCCATGTCTTTTTTAACCTTTCAAAATCCTCTGTAAATCCGTATTTTTCCATCCAAAGGGTAGTACGCAAAGCGATCAGTCCCTCTGTATAATATCCCCAGCAGTTTCTGTCCGCATGTCGCTTAGTTGACGGATCATTTATGGCCATCGAGGGATAGGGATACGGCGTTGCAAACTCATCGGGATTTGATATATGTCTTTCATAGATGCTCTTGATGATCTCCGCATCGTCCTTTGGATCAAGCACACCCTCAATGAAGAGATGGAATATAGTGCTTGAAAGGTATCTTCGCTTATTACCGTTCTTGTCAACGTCGTAAAAGAATGCGTCTTCTAAGTCGTAGCAGATCTCAAAAAGCGCCGCCTTCACCGCCGTTGCCTCGCGCTCATATCTCTCGGCGTCATCAGCAAGCGATAGCTCACGCGCCATTGCGGCAAGCGCGCGCAGCGTGCCAAAATAATTACAGCTCATATCAACTGCCAAGACAGGCGCAACATCGTCATCGGGCGGCAGAACAGATGCGTTTTGTCCCTTTCCGTCAACCACGTAATTCCCGATGCAGGAAAGCCCCTCAAGCCTTCCGCTGTTGTCGTGTCCCGTGTCATAGCCCACAAACATCTCTATAAGTCCGCGACGTGTGGTCATTCTGTTTTTCTTTAGCCAATCAGCCCATTTTGCACACGCGGAATATACTTTTTTAAGAAACTCCTCGCTTCTGTTCAAAAGATAGACCTCATAGCATAGCCTTGCAAAGGAGACGCACTCCTGCACCTGAGAATATCCGACCGTGTCCGTGCGTCCTCTCACCCTTTTCGGGTCAAGAACAAGACACGGGAGCTGTCCGTCATCCTTTTGGTTCTCTATAAATAGCTCAACGGTATTCTGCGCAAGATACAGCTTGCTTATATCTCTCTTTGCATAAAAGACAGAATCGTAAACGTGCTCAAGCCATATACCGGGATATGCCTCGGAGATCAGGAAAAGCGGCTTGTCCATCCCCTCAAAGCAACCTATATGTACAGTTTCAAGTCGCTTTTTTATTTCTTTGCAGATAAAATCAACCGTCATAGCGCTTGTTTCCTCACTGTTTTTCAAATTTTGATTTGTCGAACTGTTTAATTTGTATTTCATGGCTATAAATTTCCCTCACGTCACGCCTTGCGTTAGCCTTCCCTTGTGAGGGAAGGTGGATTTTGCCGCTTGCGGCAAAAGACGGATGAGTAGAAGGCTAACGATTTTAACTGTCTTTAATCCGAGAAAAAGTCTTATGACATAAGGGCTTTATGCTCACGCGTGTTTAACGGTAGCCACGGTGGCGTA
>JAZUBI010000142.1:0-1617 GCA_045638385.1 Eubacteriales bacterium | reverse complement strand
TTTAGCAAATAAGAAAGAACCATCTGCGGATAGTGACTATAAATTAGTTTGAACGCTCGATTATTTGCACGAAAAGCTCTTTTCAAAGTTACTTTGCTTTCAGTTTTCTTCATTTTCGACCTCTCCTTCCTTGTAGTATTTACTCTGAACTTCAAACAGCTCGGCGTATTTGCCGCCAGCCTTCAGAAGTTCCTCATGTGTCCCTTCTTCACCGATGCCGCCATCCGCAATCATAATGATACGGTCGCAGAAGCGAGTGGATGCAAGACGGTGGGAAATGTAGATAGAGGATTTACCTCTTGTCATTTCATTGTATTTCTGATACATTTCCGACTCTGCGATAGGATCAAGTGCCGCTGTAGGCTCGTCAAGTACAATGAACGGAGCGTTTTTGTAGAGCGCACGGGCAAGCATAAGACGCTGTGTTTCACCGCCCGAAAGGAGCATAGCATCTTCAAAAACCTCTCTGTTCAGATAGGTTTCATATCCGTCGTTTAAGGATTCGATTTTTTTGCGGAGACCCGCCTTATCCACACAGTCCTTGACACGTTCCATATCAATGCCAACGCTGTCCTGTGCCACGTTGGTTGCAATCGTACCGGCAAGAAGCGAGAACTCTTGGAACACCGCCGAGAACATCTTATAGTAGTCTCTGCGGTTATAATCTCTGATGTCCTTGCCGTCAAGGAGAATGCGTCCCTCAGTAGGGTCAAGGAAGCCGCAGATCAGCTTGATAAGTGTTGTTTTACCGGCACCATTCAGACCAACCACCGCTAACTTTTCACCGGGACGGAGAGTGAGATTGATGTGTGTGAGCGTATCCTTGTCTGCTCCGGGATAGCGATAGGATACGTTTTCAAGTCTAATTTCATAGAGTCTGTCTGCTTCTGCTTCAATAGGCTCGCCGTCCTCAAATTTGAACAGTTCGGGATATTCAAGACATTCACGAACCGTAGAAATGTCAAGAGATTGCGTATGAAGCGTATTAAAGCCGCCGAGAATACCCGATACCCAAGCTGTAAATCCACCTACTGCGCTGAAGAACAGAAGGAACTGCGACACGCTGAGTTCGTTGCCAATTACAAGCCCGATAAGGTAGGCGTATGCAATTGCATTGCGAAGGAACGTAAGTACAAGGTCAACGATTCTCGCCCAAAGATAAACGCCCTGCGCTTTGCTTTGAAATGCCGTGTAAGCTACCATACCCTTTTCGTAGAGTTCGTTGATCCAAGAACGCAAACCAAAAATGCGAATATCTTTGGCAACGTCCAAACCACTTGAACGACGGTCAAGATAGAACAGATGTGTTACGTGTTCAACTTCTTCCTCACGGTGACGGTATCCCCATTTGTTCAAGTGATTACTTACAAAGTAAGAGATAACTGTCGTAACAAGTATCGCAACCAACAGAAGCGGTTGGATGGAGGACATCAGAATGATATAGAAAACAAAACCGATGATGTTGGTAGTCAAATCCGTGAGCGTAGTCCAGATTGCCTCGGTTGCTGCTCTGTTGGAATTGATCGTATCCTGCGACTTTGTTCTCAGCTCTTTGAATTTTTCATCGTACAGGTTCGGATAAGAGGTCGTTGCGGCTTTCTTATTAAGAAGCGTAAT
>JAZUBI010000141.1:0-1650 GCA_045638385.1 Eubacteriales bacterium | reverse complement strand
TCAAAAATCTTAGAAACAGCAATCAAGGTACTTACGATACCCATGCTAAGTCCGACCGTATCGGTCAGATAAATCATCATGAACGCCGTCAGAAGCGCATATACACAGTTTCCTGCTACGTCTCCGGATCCATAACCGACTTTATGATACCATTTTAAATACTTGCGTTCTTCCATATTAACCCCCAGCGATTATCATAAATTTTGAATTTTGGTAAGTATTTTTTATTTGGTTTCCAATGTGCTAATGAATTTGCCGAAGGCGACTGTTCCCTCTTGGTTTCTCTTGAATACGCCAGCGTCCTTCAAGACCTCAAGGAACACTTCGCCAATTTCCTGTCTGAGAATCTCCTGCGCATTCTCCGCAGAAAATTCCGGATGCCTTCCGAGAACCTCGGTTGCCCACCTTGCGTGGGATGCCATCTCGGGAAGAGCATATATGCTTTGACCGCCGACCATCAGCTTTTCAAGCATTCCGATCTCTCTTGCAAGTCTTGCCGGAAGAACGGCAAGTCCCATCACCTCAATAAGTCCTATGTTTTCTTTCTTGATGTGGTGGAGAGATGGATTGGGGTGAAATACACCCAGCGGTCTATCCTTTGTTGTGATGTTGTTACGGAGCACCAGATCGCAAACGTACTTATTTCCGCTCTTTCTTGCGATCGGCGTTACCGTGTTGTGCGGATTTCCATCCGTTTCCGCGAAGATGAGGACCGATGCATCACTGTAATCTCTCCAAGTCTCAAGCACGAGATTACAGCACTTTGCGAGCTCGTCACGGTCTTCGCTCTCAAGGCGAATAACCGACATCGGCCACTTGACGATGCCCGCCTTTACCCCCGGATGCTTTGCAATGACGAATTCCTTTTCTATCTCAGCCTTCTCCATTGCGAAGGTGTATCTGCCGCCCTGGAAGTGCTCGTGTGTCAGAATAGAGCCTCCGACGATCGGGAGATCCGCATTGGAGCCGACGAAGTAGTGAGGAAAATAATCAACAATGTCAAAGAGCTTACCGAAGACCGCTGCATTGATCTTCATCGGGGTATGCTTGGTATTAAAAACGATGCAATGCTCGTTGTAATATCCGTAGGGTGAATACTGAAACTCCCAATCCTCACCGCCGACCTTGATCGGAATCGGTCTGAGGTTCTGTCTTGCGGGGTGCTTTGCGTTTCCGGCAAAGCCAGCGTTCTCGGGACAAAGCTGGCATTTCGGATATGCACCTGCCCTCTGCTTTTTCGCAGCGGCAATATCTCTCGGGTCTTTCTCGGGCTTTGAAAGATTGATCGTGATATCCAGCGTTCCGTACTCGGTTTCATACGTCCACTTCAAGTCCTTTGCAATGCGACCCGCTCTGACGTAGTTGGAGCCTTGGCTGTATCCGTAATACCAATTGGTTGCTGCCTCGGGGCTTTCGCTGTATTTCTTGTTGAACTTACGAATGACCTCACGGGGCATTGCCGTCATTAGTCCCATAATTCTCGTGTCAAATAGGTCACGGGAATTTGCTGTGTTCGGAATGATCCCCTGCTTACAAGCGTAATCGACGAGAGGAGTCAGAAGGTCGTCGATGGATTCCGATACACATTCGGATGCACTTTCCTTCCAATCCGTAAGATGCAGCGCATCCATGATCGCGTTGCGGACCACG
>JAZUBI010000140.1:0-10003 GCA_045638385.1 Eubacteriales bacterium | reverse complement strand
AAACAATTAAGATAGCCTTTGTGTAGAAAGGGAAAACCCCCACTTGTGTGTTTTCCCTCTTTCGGCTACGCCGAAATTCACCCTTTCGTGGCGCTTTCTAACGATAAGGAATTTCGCCGTCTGCGGACGGCGACCAACGCTACGCGCGTTGGATGTGCGGTCGCTTTTTGAAAAAAGCGACGGAAAAACTTTTAAACTGCTTCGCTCTTACCGTGGCGAACGCCCCGACAAATCAAAATTTAATCAACTAATCAGGAGAGAAAAATGAAGATAGGAATTACATCCGGGGCATATCTCGGCAGATACGGACTGGAAAGAGGCGCAGAAAGAATGGCATCTCATGGCTTTGAATGTCTTGATTTTTCAAGCTTCACCAATACTGAAACCGATTTTTTCAAGCTTCCGGAGAGCGAATTTGAAAAGGAGCTCGTAAGACAAAAGAACGTACTGAACGCAGCGGGTATAACCGTGAGTCAGTCTCACTCGCCATGGCGTCATCCTGCGCAGGATTTCACAGTCGAGCAAAGAGCAGAGCGTCTTGATGCCTTTAAAAAGGCTATCCGCGGCACGGCCTACATCGGCGGCACTGACTTTGTTATGCACTGCATAATGCCCTTTGGCACAAACAGCGATGAAAATCCCGAGCTTATGCGCGAGATGAACGCTGAATTTATGGCGGCACTTGCCGAGGAATCGAAAAAATACGGAAATATCCGTATCAATATTGAAAATCTCCCCTTTCCGAAGCTTCCGCTCAATCACCCCGATCAAATTGTCGAGCACGTTAAAAGAATGAACCGCGAGGTTTCGGGAGACCTTTTCCGCGTCTGCATCGACACGGGACATTGCAATTATTGCAAGTACAGCGCGGCGGACTCAGTAAGGCTTGTCGGCAATCTTTTAGGCACTCTGCACGTTCACGACAACGACTCAACGCGCGATGCTCACGCCACTCCCGGTAACGGAAGCATCGATTGGGAGGACTTTTCAAACGCCCTTTTCGAGGTCGGATTTGATAAGGTGCTTTCCTTTGAAACGCATGTCAGCAGTGAAATTCCCGTAGGCGAAGAGAGAGACATAATGGAGCGCGACCTGTTCAACACAGGACTTAAAATTGCGAAAAGAATATAAAAATAATACTGCTTGGAGCCGAAGTGAACCCCAAGCAGTTTTATTTTAGTTTGGCAGACTGCCCGGTCTCCCCGGTGCAGAAGGCTATTCGTTTACCCCAATCTATCCCTCAATAATTCTCATCAACAACTATGATTCCAACTCCGTTGCCGATATTGCCGCCGCTCTTTATGTGGTCGTACACTCTGCGCTTAAGCGAGTTGTCCACCACTACGCTATCAAGCGCCTCAGGCGAATATTTAACTCCGAAAACGCGCCAAAAATCGCTGTTTTTCTCATTGTCCATACTGTGAATTATGTTAAAGAGGTTATAAAATTTCTTGATATTCGAGCTCTCCTTATAGTCCGCAAAAAGAGGCGGATAGAGAAGCCAGGAGAAGCACGCGACGATCAGCTTGCCGTCCTTGCAGTCATCCTTATAAAATTCATATGCCATTCGGATAGAATCCTTGATCTCCTCAACAGGCATAGGTCCCGAGGACGGAATATGGCATGAAAGTATCATATCTCCCTTTTGTATCACACCCTCAACGCTCTCAAAGGGATACCCGATCTTCTCATACTGCATTCTGCCGAGCTTGAAGCGCTCAAGCGTGTAAAATCCCTTAAACCAGAAGGTGACAAACGTGCCCCACACGCCATAGACCTCCTTGCACTCGTAGAGCTTATAGCGCAGGTCTGCCATCGTCTCATAATAAAGCTCCTCGCCATATCCCGCGCTGCGGTATTTATCCTGAAGCTCTATCGCCGCCAAAAGCAAAACAACCATATCGCACGAAAGGCGATCGACTCCGCAGCTATCCGAGATCCTTTGAAGAATATCAAGATATTCCATGCTCCCTGCCTCATAGATGCTTGAGATCGCATCCTCTATGTCCTTAGCGCATCCGCTCATCTTCTCCTCGCACAAGCAGAGCTCCGCAACAGCCTCATTTGGAAAAAGCAGCTTTTCAGCAATTTCTTTTATCATTTTCAGGTCTCCTTATTAAAGCAACTCCGTCGCCGCCTCCAATCCTTTTTGATGGCGGCTTCACTTCCTTGATTATATCACTTTCTTCAGGCATTTGCAATAGATCCAGCGCAATTAAGTTTACTTAACCCTATTTAAAAAATATAATCGATAAGAGAAAATTTTATTATTATTTTTTTCGAAAATCGCTTGACTTTCCGATCTTGCCGTGATATAATGCGCTTGACAAACATATAAGTCTCTTTGTAAAGGACACCCGGGCACCGTCACGCCCGACCAAAGACATAGCAGAATAAATACACTTAAGCGCAGATTCTGCCGCACAGTCTTATCCAAAGGAGGGTACTTAGCATGTCAAGAAAAAACAAAAGCACTACTAAAAAAGCGCGCATTCATCAGCACAATCCCGCGCCCCGAAACAAACATTTTTCAGATGAAGAGATCATGAAGCTGGAGGATGAGTTCGTTGAGGCATACCTCAAAAACGAAACTCACCCTTACCGTACGCTCTTTCGCCTTTACATGAGGTATTGGAAAGAGCTCTTGCTTTCATTGATCTTTTATTTTTTGAAAACATCTCCCGTGCTCGCCCTTCCCGTGGTCACGGCAAACATAATCAACATCGCAACCTCGCGCCCGGAAAACGCGATCGAGCTTGCTATAATAAACATAGGAATCATAGTATTCCTGCTGATTTTGAATATTCCAACGCACATTCTGCACGTCAGATATTACAGCCTTGCCCTGCGCGGAGTCGAGGCGGGATTGCGCGGAGCCATGGTAAGAAAGCTTCAGCAGCTCTCTATCTCCTTCCACAAGGAAATGCAATCGGGTCGTATCCAATCAAAGCTTATGCGCGACGTTGAAACTGTCCACACCTTGGCGGCACAGCTCTTTTTAACGATACCCGGCATCATTATAAATATGGTCACCGCTCTCGTTGTCGTTGTTACGAAGGATCTGACGGTCTTTGCGTTTTTCCTGCTCACGATCCCTGCTTCCGCGATCATATTGCGCCTTTTCAACGGCAAGATCAAACGGTACAGCTCTGAATTCCGAAAGGATATGGAAAACACATCCGCGGACATAATGGACATGATCGAGATGAATCAGATCACGCGTGCGCACGCTCTTGAAAACGTCCAGGTAAAGAAGCTCACGGGCAGACTCAACAGCGTTGCAAATACGGGCTACAAGCTTGATATGACGCATGCAAAATTCGGCTCTGTTTCATGGGTAATGTTCAGCCTTTTCCAGCTTCTCTGTCTTGTGTTCTCCGCATATCTTGCGCTTAACGGTAAGATCGAGATAGGTGATATTTCGCTCTATCAATCATACTTCAACACATTAACGGGACAGGTTTCGACCCTCATCGGTCTCTTCCCTATTATCAGTAAGGGTATGGATTCGGTATCCTCGATAGGTGAGATTCTCGGCGCGCGTGACATTGAGGACAACAAGGGCAAAAAGAAGCTCGGAACGCTTCACGGCGAGTATGAATTTTCCGACGTTGATTTCTTCTACACACCCGATCAGCCCGTGCTCCAGGATCTTGATCTTAAGGTCAAGGCGGGCGAGACTATCGCGATAGTCGGAGAATCCGGATCGGGTAAATCCACTATTTTGAATCTCGTTCTCGGTTTTAACAAGCCCAAGATGGGAAAGATATACGTTGACGGCAAGGACATGGACACCATTGACCTTCAAAGCTACCGCAAGCATATCGCGATAGTTCCGCAGACGAGCGTTCTCTTCACCGGCACGATAAAGGATAACATAACCTACGGCTTTAATCGCATATCCAAAAAGCGAATCGACGAGGCGGTAAGGGCGGCAAATCTTACAGACTTTATCAACTCTCTGCCGAGAGGACTTGATACGGTTCTCGACGAGCACGGAGCGAACCTCTCAGGCGGTCAGAGACAGCGCATAGCCATTGCGCGTGCTATCATAAGAGATCCCAAGGTCATAATTTTTGACGAGGCGACAAGCGCGCTTGATACCGTATCCGAAAAGGAGATACAGTCCGCACTCAACAACCTGACGCGCGACAGAACAACGTTTATCGTAGCGCACCGGCTTTCCACTATCCGCGACGCAGACAGAATTGCCGTAATAAAGCAGGGCAGATGCGTTGAGGTGGGCACGTTTGACGAGCTGATGGAGAAAAAGGGCGAATATTACAAGATGCAGACTCTTCAGGACGGAATAAAATAAGTTATAAAGCTCCCTCGGATTTGGGGGAGTTTTTCATATTACCGCACACTGCAAATCAAGTCTCCTCTTTCTTGACATTTTGAAAATTGAGTTTTAGTGCGGATTTTGCCGCATCAGGCGTTTGACGGTGAAAATCAGCCGATTTTTTTCCTTTACCTTTTTATTTTTTTCTAATCGAAAGTTGAAAATAACGAGTTTTTTTATCTTATTTATCGATTTTTCAAATAATTTTATTGATTTACCATTGAAAAAGAAAAAAAAGTGTGATATAATGGATAATTGGAAAGATTTTTTTACTTATTTAAATTATGAAAGGAATTTTTAGTATGGCAACAGCTGTAATTATGCCCAGACAGGGACAGAGCGTTGAAAGCTGTATTATCACGGCTTGGAATAAAAAGGTGGGTGACACCGTAGCGGTCGGAGATATTCTCTTCTCCTATGAGACCGACAAGTCCTCCTTTGACGAGGCGGCTCAGGTAGCCGGTAAGCTTCTCGCAATCTTCGCACAGGAGGGTGACGACGTCCCCTGCCTCCAGAACGTATGCGTTATCGGTAACGACGGAGAGAGCTTTGCTGAATTTGCTCCCGCAGGCGAGGAGGCTCCCGCAGCAGCTCCCGCGGCAGAGGAAAAGAGCGCAGAGGCAGAGGCAGAGGTCGCTCCCACAGCGGCAGTTGAGGTAAGCGCAAGCGCGGAAATAAGCGGCGCTATCTCCCCCAGAGCAAATGCTCTTGCGGAAAAGACAAACGCTGACCTTCTTAAGGCTACTCCCACAGGCCCCAACGGTCGCATCATCGAGCGCGACGTTCAGAGCCTTGTTGATCGCGGACTCACAGTTTCCGGCGCGGCAAAGGCTGAATATGCAAACGCAGTAGAGGGTAGCGGCATTAACGGCAAGGTTATGCTCGGCGATCTCTCGGCTCCCGTTGCGGCTCCCGCAGCAGAGGCGGCTCCCGCAGCTCCCGTGGCTGAATATGAGGACGTTAAGCTTCCCAACATCAGAAAGATCATTGCAAAGCAGATGTGCGCATCCCTGAACGGCATGGCACAGCTTACCTTTAACTCCTCCTTCGATGCGACAAAGATGCTCGAGCTCCGCAAGTCGCTCAAGGCAGGCGCTGAGAAGATGGGACTCAACAACATCACTCTCAACGATATGATACTTTTCGCGGTATCCCGCGTTCTCCTTGACTTCAAGGGCTTCAATGCTCACTGCCTCGGAGACACCATGAGATACTTCAACACCGTAAATCTCGGAATCGCGGTTGACACCGAAAGAGGACTTATGGTTCCCACCGTATTCGGCGCTGAAAAGCTCTCCCTCAATGAGATCGCAAAGCAGTCCAAGGCTGTTATCTCGGCGGCTCAGAGCGGAAGCATCAATCCCGATCTTCTCTCGGGCGGCACATTCACCGTTTCCAACCTCGGCTCTCTCGGAATCGAGTCCTTTACTCCCATAATCAATCCTCCCCAGACCGCAATTCTCGGTATTGACTGCGTTCAGAAGCGCATCAAGGAGGTAAACGGCGAGGACGTTATCTACCCCGCAATGGGACTTTCTCTTACCGTTGACCACAGAGTTCTCGACGGCGCAGATGCAGCAAGATTCTTAAAGGCAGTAGGTCAGGCACTTGAGAACATCGACCTCCTCATGGTCAAGTAAAAAGGAGTATTACATATGTACGATCTGATAATTTTAGGCGGAGGCCCCGCAGGCTACAATGCCGCTGAAAGAGCGGGACACGCGGGACTTAAGACACTCGTTATCGAGGAAAGAGCGCTCGGAGGCGTTTGCCTCAACGAGGGATGTATCCCCACAAAGACTCTTCTCTACTCCGCAAAGATATACGATTACGCAAAGCACGGCGCAGATTACGGCGTTAAGTTCGGCTCGGCAGAGATCGATCACGCATTCGTGGTAAACCGCAAGAACGGTGTTGTAAAGCAGCTCGTTTCGGGCGTTGGCGCAAAGCTCAAGAAGAGCGGCGTTGAGGTAGTCAAGGCTACCGCAGTTATCAAGGAAAGAAACAGCGAGGGCTTTGTAGTCACCGCTGACGGCAAGGATTACGTTGGAAAGCAGCTCCTTATCTCCACAGGCTCCTCTCCCGCGCTCCCTCCCATCGACGGACTTGCCGATTCACTTAAAGAGGGCTTCGCTCTCACAAACAGAGAGGTTCTCGACCTCCCCGCGATCCCCAAGACGATCGTTGTCGTTGGCGGCGGCGTTATCGGTCTTGAGATGGCATCCTACTTCAATTCCGTAGGCTCCAAGGTCTACGTTGTTGAGATGCTCGACCACATCGCAGGCGCGGTTGACAGAGAGATCTCCAAGCTTCTCCAGAAGGATTACGCATCTCGCGGAGTTGAGTTTGTTCTCGGCGCGCGCGTTACATCCATAAAGAACAAGACCGTAACCTACGAAAAGGACGGCAAGACAGTTGAAATTCCCGCTGATTACGCGCTCGTTTCTATCGGAAGACGCGCAAGAACTCAGGGCATAGGACTTGAAAACATCGGTCTTAAGCTTGAGCGCGGCGCTATCGTCACCAACGAGCAGTGCAAGACCAACGTTCCCGGTGTCTGGGCGGCAGGAGACGTAAACGGTAAATCAATGCTCGCTCACACCGCTTATCGTGAGGGCGAGGTTGCGATAAATAACATTCTTGGCAAGAAGGACAAGGTAAACTACAATTCCATTCCCTCTGTCATCTACACAAACCCCGAGGTCGCATCTGTCGGTGAGACCGAGGAGAGCGCAAAGGAAAAGAAGCTCGATGTGAGCATCCAGACCGTTACGCTCAAATATTCCGGCAGATACATCGCAGAAAACGAGCACGGATACGGCATCCTGAAGGTCATTACCGACAAGAAGCACAAGAACATCGTAGGTCTTCACATGATAGGCTCCTACGCATCCGAGATAATCTACGGCGCGGCTATGATGGTCGAGACCGAAATGAGAGTCGAGGATATCCAGAAGCTCGTATTCCCCCACCCCACCGTGTGTGAGGTCATCCGCGAAGCAATGTTTATGTAATTAAAATAAGGAGATATAAATTATGCCTAAGAGTCAATACGTTGATCCCGGTAAAGCTTTTGATGCCGGCTTCATAAGATTTTCTGACATTCCCGTATGTCAGTACAACAAGACCTTGGAGGAGGAGTGCAAGCTCTACACCAAGGCAGACATGATGAGAATTTATCGCGACATGGCGATAATCCGCGAGTTTGAGACAATGCTCAACGAGGTTAAGACCAAGAGCGCTTACAACGGCGTTGAGTACAACAACCCCGGCCCTGCTCACCTTTCTATCGGTCAGGAGGCAAGTGCTGTCGGTGAGGCTTACTGCCTTGACATCAACGACCTTTCCTTCGGCTCTCACCGTAGCCACGGCGAGATCTTGGCAAAGGGTCTCTCCTCTATCGAAAAGCTTACCGACGAAGAGGTTTATGACATCATGAAGGAATTTCTCGGCGGCGCAGTTCTTTCTGTCGTTGAGAAGCACATGAAGAGCGAGAACGTAAAGGACCTCGCTGTAAACTTCCTTCTCTACGGTGCTTTGGCAGAGATATTCGCAAGAAAGACCGGCTTTAACCGCGGTCTTGGCGGATCGATGCACGCCTTCTTCATTCCCTTCGGACTTATGCCCAACAACGCGATCGTAGGCGCATCCGCTCCCATCGCTCTCGGTGCGGCTCTCTATAAGAGATCCAACCACAAGAAGGGCATCATCGTTTCCAACTGCGGTGACGGCGCAACGGGTCGCGGCCCTGTGCTTGAGTCTCTTAACTTCGCATCTATGGACCAGATCACAAAGCTCTGGGGCATGGACGGCAAGTTCGAGGACGGCGGAATGCCCATCCTCTTCAACGTATTCAACAACCACTACGGTATGGGCGGTCAGACCCGCGGCGAGACCATGGGCTACGATATGGTAGCACGTCTCGGCGCAGGCTTCAATCCGGAGCAGATGCACGCGGAGAGAGTAAACGGATACGATCCGCTTGCTGTTATCGATGCTGTTACCCGTAAAAAGCAGCTCCTCATCGAGGGCAAGGGTCCCGCACTTCTCGACGTAGTTACATACCGCGTTTCCGGTCACTCCCCCTCCGACTCCTCCACATACAGAACTGCAGAGGAGATCGAGGCTTGGAAGGCAGCTGACCCGATCGTTGCATTCAAGCAGAAGCTCATCCTCGGCGGCATCGCTAAGGAAGAGGAGTTCGCTCAGATGCACGAGGAGATCACCGCTCGTATGACCGAGATCATGAAGCTCGCTATCAACGACGAGATCTCCCCCAGAATGGATCTCAACAAGGAGCCCGATGCGATCGCATCCATTATGTTCTCCAACGAGAAGGTAAAGAGCTTGGATACAACTCGCGAGGCAGACGTTCTTATGCCTAAGGAGGAGTGCCCCAGAGTCAAGGAGATCGCAGGCAAGGTTCGCACCGCAAAGGATGCAAACGGCAAGCCTGTTTCCAAGATGAAGATGTACAACGTAACCGACGCTCTCTTCGAGCCCATTATCGACAAGTTCTATGAGGATCCCACTCTCATCGCTTACGGTGAGGATAACAGAGACTGGGGCGGCGCATTCGGCGTTTATAAGAAGATGACAGAGGCTATTCCCTATCACAGATTCTTCAACTCCCCCATTTCCGAGTCCGCTATCGTTGGTAGCGCAGTAGGATACGCAATGTGCGGCGGCCGCGCTATCGTTGAGCTTATGTATGCTGACTTTATCGGCTGCGCAGGCGACGAGATATTCAACCAGATGGCTAAATGGCAGGCAATGAGCGCAGGAATACTCAAGATGCCTATCGTTCTCCGCGTTTCGGTTGGATCCAAGTACGGCGCACAGCACTCTCAGGACTGGACGGCACTCTGTGCTCACATTCCCGGACTTAAGGTCGTATTCCCCTCCACTCCCACAGATGCAAAGGGACTTATGACAAGCGCTCTTGAGGGCACAGACCCCGTTGTATTCTTTGAGTCTCAGAGAGTTTACGGCTTTGGCGAGGAATTCAACAAGGACGGTGTTCCCACAGGTCACTTCGAGATCCCCTTTGGCGAGCCCGACGTTAAGAAGGAGGGTAAGGACGTTACCATTCTTACAATCGGCGCAGTCCTTTACAGAGCTATGGAGGCTGCTAAGATCCTTGAGGAGAAGTACGGTGTTTCCGCAGAGGTCATTGACACCCGTTCCATCGTTCCCTTCAACTACGAAAAGGTTGTTGAGTCGGTTAAGAAGACCGGTAAGGTTCTTATCGTTGGCGATGCTTGCGAGAGAAACAGCGTAATGCGCGACATGGCGTCCAACATCACCGAGCTCTGCTTCGACTACCTTGACGGACCTCCCGTAGTAGTCGGATCCCGCAACTGGATCACTCCCGCATTCGAGCTTGAAAAGTCCTTCTTCCCTCAGGCAAGCTGGATCATCGATGCGCTCCATGAAAAGATCATGCCCCTTCCCGGTCACGTTGCAGAAAATAACTTTACTGACATCGAGAAGATCGAGAGAGCTAAGAAGGGTATCTAATATCCGAACTTTTAAAGGGGATGCCACTGCATCCCCTTTGTTTTGATATTGATAAATTGGGGTTTAGCGGGGGGACGAACGCAAGCCTTCCCCCTTGGGGGAAGGTGGCGGCGTAGCCGACGGATGAGGGGTGAAACTCTT
>JAZUBI010000139.1:0-1302 GCA_045638385.1 Eubacteriales bacterium | reverse complement strand
ATGTTAATGTAAATGTAAATGGTAATGGTAATGTAAATGGGGCTGACGCCGAAGCTCTCTCCTCTTCATTGGTTTCATATCTGAACGAGAAGAGCGGAGGCAAGTACAAACCGACGGCAGCCATAACGGACCGGATCGGTGAGCTTTTGGCTGCGGGATATACGGAGCGGGATTTCTACCAGGTAATCGACTCGAAGGTCGCCGAATGGAAAGACGATCCTAAAATGAGGAGCTATCTGAGACCGAGGACATTATTCGGAGATAAGTTCGAGGAATATGTCTGCGGACCGGTTCCGGTTGAGATCGAGGAGCAGCAGAAGAGGGAGGAGACCAGGGCGAAGCTAATCGAGGAGCGTAAAGGCTTAGCGGCTGCGCTCAGTATTCTCACGGCTAATATTCAAACGCTCCGGGATAGTCCCGGCGGGATTAAACAGAATTGGGCTCATTACAGGACATTAGCAGACGAAAAGGCTATAGCAGAGCAGAAGCTCGAAAACATAGACAAGAGACTCGGGAGGTTAGCAACATGATCAATTATATTCTTTTGGCGATTACGATCGTCTGCACGATATTCAATATATGGCTTACGCTGAAAGATCGCGAGGGCTACGACAAAGGACTCGAGGACGGGATCCGGATGACGAACGAGGTTCTCGAGGAGGACCGTAAGGAGCGCGAGTGATGAACGAAACGAGAATACAAATAGGTGATGAGGTTCTGCTTGTTGTAGATATTAGTTCTGATTGGTATATAAGCGGTGCGGGATATGACGGAGAGAGTGTTAACCTTACGTTGCGTAGAAAATCAGACAGGGAAAACTGCTGGATTTATAAGGAAAGAGAGGGCGAATAATGGACTTCAAGGTAGGAGAATATATTATTTACGTCAATGGCGATAAATACGAAATCGGACGTATTAAAAGGCTCTGCGACGATGGAGCTTTTGTTTCATATCACGAGGGCGAGACCGGAGCGAAAACGCCGTTTGATTGTATGCACAAGATCGTAAACGGCTACGTTATCGAGCAGACAAGCCTCGGAGGAGAATTCTTCAAATCGAATGGTTACGATTGTCCCTGGAGGTGATTACCGTGAGACGTGAGCGGGTAATAGTTCGAGATTATAACGGACACCTGAGAATAGAACAGGTTGATCTCGATAAGGTTGAAATCATGGAAGAGCTCATGGAGAAAATATATCTACAGGAGAAGGAAATCGAGAGGCTCCGGAAGGCTTGGCAAAATGCTAATGAGGCAAATATTAAAATCGGGAACGAGCTGAACGCGACACGCTGGGAGCTGAT
>JAZUBI010000138.1:0-2059 GCA_045638385.1 Eubacteriales bacterium | reverse complement strand
GAAAAAGTTTTACGGAGTAAGGCATTGGTGCTCACGCATGATTAACGGTAGACACGGTGGCGTATTCTACTCATCCACCACTGCGTGGTCCCCCTTCCCTCACAAGGGAAGGCTAACGCCAAGCGAACCCAAACAAAAAATTGAAGCCGTAAACCCACCGTTAAATTGCAATTTATCTCTTTATTTTTTCGAATTGCAAATCTGCATAGCGCTGTCGACGTCGCCGGCTACAAGCTTTTCGATTCCGCTATATGCTACCTCAAAGCACTCAAAGAGCGCTTTTTTATCCTCTTCAGAAAAATTACCGAGCACCCAATCAGCCATATCGTAATCGGGGTGCGGCTTTTTTCCGACTCCGAAGCGAACGCGCGGAAAGCTGTCGTTGCCCATTCTCTCGATGATAGAGCGCAAGCCCTTCTGACCGCCGTCACTGCCGCTCTTGCGCACTCTAATGCAACCGACGTCGAGATTAACGTCATCTGACATAACGATAATATTTTCTATCGGAATTTTATAGAACGCCGCCGCCTCGCTGACCGCATCTCCCGAGAGATTCATAAAGGTCTGCGGCTTCATAAGAAGAACTCTCTTTCCCGCGATGATCCCCTCGCCCACAAGCGCATGAAATTTTGAACGGTTCACCTGCGCATTGCACTTTTGGGAAACGTAGTCCATCGCCAAAAAGCCTGCGTTATGACGGGTATAAAAATATTTGTCACCGGGATTTCCAAGTCCAACTACGATATGGGTTATGGGCGCCATAGCTCGCGACTCGCTCTCCTTTTCTATCTTCTTAAAAATGTCGAATATATTTGACATAGCCTCTCCGTTTCCGCGTTCCCTGTCTGTCTTTTCGGCTCAAGCCGCCGCTTAAAGCATTCAAAAACGCAATTACAGCCACTTTACAAGACGGAGGGGGTGTCCGTCTGCAAACCGGCTTTTTTATCACTTTTTATAAATTATACTACACTTATAGTTGTTTGTCAAATCTTTTTATGCACAATAACCGATGTTCAAAAAAAGTTTACATTTTATTTCTTTGATTTTTTTCGATAAACTATTCCAATATTGCGTGATATATGCTATAATATACGATGCTTAATCGAAGAGTGCGGCAAAATGCGCGGAAAGCATCCGCGTAGGATATTTTGCGGCCTTTGATTTTGTGACCAAAACAATCAGGTGATTATACGTCACCGTCGATTATAAAATTTTCCGTAAGTCGAGCTGCTTCTACGGAGCAACGCCGCGATGGACGATTTTAGAATCGACCAAAACAATCAGGTGATTATACGTCACCGTCGATTATAAAATTGTTTCAGCGCAAGGCGCACCGGAGCAAGCAAAGCGAAGGCAAACTTTTATGTAAGTCGAGCTGCTTGTGAGGAGCAACGCCGCGATGGACGATTTTAGAATCGACCAAAACAAGGTAAAAATTTTTTATATATGGAGGAAAAATCCAATGGCAAAGAAGTATTGTTACCTCTTTACAGAAGGTAATGCAAGCATGCGTGAGATCCTCGGCGGTAAGGGTGCAAACCTCGCAGAGATGACCAACATCGGTCTTCCCGTTCCCCAGGGATTCACCATTTCCACAGAGGCATGTACTCAGTACTACGAGGACGGCAGACAGATCAATGCTGACATCATGGCAGAGATCATGGACTACATGGTAAAGATGGAAGAGGTTACCGGCAAGAAGTTCGGTGATCTTGAGAATCCTCTTCTCGTTTCCGTTCGTTCCGGTGCTCGTGCATCCATGCCCGGTATGATGGACACCATCCTTAACCTCGGTCTTAACGAAGAGGTTGTAGAGGTAATGGCAAAGAAGTCCGGCAATGCTCGTTGGGCATATGACTGCTACAGAAGATTTATCCAGATGTACTCCGACGTTGTTATGGAAGTCGGAAAGAAGTACTTCGAGGAGCTCATCGATAAGATGAAGGAAGAAAAGGGCGTTAAGCTTGACGTAGAGCTCACCGCTGACGATCTTAAGGAGCTTGCAAATCAGTTCAAGGCTGAGTACAAGGCAAAGATCGGCGCAGACTTCCCCTCCGAT
>JAZUBI010000137.1:0-5051 GCA_045638385.1 Eubacteriales bacterium | reverse complement strand
CCCCTGGGGGGAAGCTCCCGCGCAGCGGGTGATGAGGGGTTATTGCATAAGAGTTTCACCCCTCATCCGTCGGCTACGCCGCCACCTTCCCCCAAGGGGGAAGGCTTGCGTTCGTCCCCACCGTTAAATTGCAATTTATCTCAAAAAGGATGCTCGGCAGAGCATCCTTTTTTATTATTCATATTTTAAAAGAGCGAGGAGCTGTTCTCTTGTTATTAACACATTGAGCGCCGTCAAAAGCGCGTTCGGGGTCATATTCTTCGGCAGTCCGAGCGAAGCCGCGAGCTTATCGCGCCTCTCTGCGCTATCCTGCGCACCCGTGAGACCCATCTCGAACATGTCCGCTTTGGTTATCTCCTCGCGCTCGCTCTCGGTATAATTTTCGACTGAATACGGCTTCAAAAGCTTTAAAAGCTCCTCTGCCTCCATGCCCTCAACACCGAGATAGCCCTCCTTGGAGGCGTGCTCCTTTCTCTTTTCCTTACCCGCGATCTGCGGCGTGTAGAGCTGGATCAGCCTATCCTTTGGTATTGCCGAGGTAATATGAGAGCGGATCACCTTCCCCGCTCCGTCCGAGTCGGTGAGAACTATTATTTTGCTCTTTTTCGAAAGCTCGCGTATAAGCGCAAGCCGCTCTGAGTTCTTGAAGACCCCAAATCCGTCCGTGGCTATAATACACGCATCAACTATCGATGAGAGCTTGATCTTATCGTATTTGCCCTCCACTATTATCGGGCAATCAATCCTTAATTTTTCCATATCAGATTATTCGGGGGATAAAATAGAGCAAAACGAGCGCACCGAGGACGATACGGTAAATACCGAAGGGCGAAAAGCTGTGCTTCTTGACAAACTCCATCAAGAACTTGATAGCCGCCATTGATACCGCAAACGCAACGAGCGATGCCACCGCCAAAACGATCCACGCAAGCGCCGGAACGCTCACTCCCGTTTCGCTGACGTAATCAAAAAATCCGTAGCCCTTTATAAGACTCGCGCCCACCATTGCGGGAATGCCCATAAAGAACGAGAACTCCGCCGCCGCAGGACGGGAAATGCCCATTATTCTTGATCCAAGTATTGTAGAGCCCGAGCGCGACGTGCCGGGCACGATGGAAAGTGTCTGGAAGCATCCGATGAGGATCGCATCCTTGTATCCTATCTCCTCTACCCTATCTATGCGCACAGGCTTGCTTGCCTGCCATTTTTCAACGATTATAAAGAGTATTCCGTAGATAATGAGCGCCGCCGCGACAGTGATAGCGTTATAGATCCAACCGTCGATGTCCTTGCCCGTAGCCTTCTCAAGCATCTTGTCTCCGACTATGCCGATAAGAGCCGCAGGAATGCTTGCCACAAGCACCTTGAACCAAAGCGACCAGGTCTCCTTTTTCTGACCCTTGCTTTTTGATGGCGCAAACGGATTGAGCTTTCCGAAAAACATGACCACGACCGCAAGGATCGCTCCGAGCTGTATTACCACCTCGAACATGCTCATATATTCCTCGGCAAAGCCCGCGCCGAGCGAGGGTGCTACGTTCAGCTTCAGAAACTCGTCAAGCAATATAAGGTGTCCCGTTGAGCTCACGGGGAGCCACTCGGTTATTCCCTCGACAACGCCGAAGATAAACGCCTTGATTATTTCAATAAATTCTGTCATACCGTCTCCTTTTATTCCGCTCCTCTCATAATATCTCCCTCAAATACCTCAAAGGGTACGCGACACCAGAATATCATCGAAGGATGGGGAGCGCTTTCAGCCTCCTTACCGTCGGGGAGGTATATTTCGTTCACGCAAAGGGGATTTCCTATTTTGCGAGGAGAGATCATCTCGGCTCTGTCGCCTACCTTGACCTTGTTTCTCTGTATAAAGCGATACAGTCTGCCCTGCCCGTTTTCGATCTCAACTCCCGCTTTCGCAAGCCGTTCAAGCTCCTCGGGGACATCCTGCTCGGTTGCGGTTGCGAAATACGCCTTATCGCGTATATAACCCGTCATCGTTGAAAGCTGTGCGTTATTCATGGGATCGTCAAAATAATATCCCGTGCAATATTCACGGTGAGAAACGCTCTCAAGCTCGCGCATAAGAGAGTCGTCAAAGCTGTAATTTTCCGGATCTGCAAGATAGGAATCTATCGCCATTCTGTACGCATTGGTTACAACTGCGGTATAGTATGCGCTCTTCATTCTTCCCTCTATCTTAAAGGAATTTATACCCGCGCGGATAAGCTCGGGGATATGCTCCACCGTACACATATCCTTTGAGGACATTATAAACGTGCCAAGCTCGGTCTGTTCTATCGGGATAGGCAGATCGGGGCGCTTTTCCTCGTAGATGATGTAATTCCAACGGCAGGGCTGGGTGCATCTGCCGCGATTCGCATCGCGCTCGGTCATCATATTCGAAAGCATACATCTGCCGCTGTACGACACGCACATTGAGCCGTGCACAAAGGCTTCAAGCTCAATATCCTCGGGCAATGCGGCTCTGATCGCGCTGATCTCATTTATATTGAGCTCGCGCGCGAGAACGAGTCTTTTTGCGCCGAGCGCAACGTACGCAAGCGCCGCCTCGGGCGAAACTATGCTTGCCTGCGTTGAGATATGTATCTCGGCATCGGGGATGATGGCGCGAAGCGTTGCCATAACTCCAAGGTCGGCAACGATGAAGGCATCTATCCCGGCATCCTTTATCTCGCAGATAAATTCGCGCAGGGGCGCGTATTCGTCTCCGTGCGGCATAGTGTTGAGAGTCAGATATATTTTTTTGCCTCTTTCGTGCGTATATTTTACAGCCTCGTAAAGCTCCTCAACGGTAAAATTATCCGCGGCGGAGCGCATTCCGAAGCTCTGCCCCGCAAGGTAAACGGCATCCGCGCCGTACAGAAGCGCCGCGCGGAGCTTCTCAAAATTTCCCGCAGGTGACAAAAGCTCCGGGCGATTTACGTATTCAATCTTCATATTACGTTTTTCTCCACATAATTATTCATTTTATTTTAACATATATATGGAGGGTTGTCAAGATTAAAATGGTAGCGGTGGTGCTTTCAAACAAACGATACACCGATCAACAAAATACCGGCTGCAAATTTTGTTTGTCCTTTTCGGGTATTTTCGCTTGTTTTAAACGCAAGTATTTGTACAAATAAAAAATCCGGTCAGGCAAAAATGCCCAAACCGGATTTTTTGATATGTACCCTTAAAGACTTGCAATGATATCTGCACCCATTGGCGATACTCTGCGTATTTACCCATTCGCAACCCTAAGACAGAAGGCTGTTGCAAAGAGCCGAGATGGACGGCAACAAAAGTAAGAGTTCCCGAAGTCGAATTATTGACGCTATCAGCGTCAAGCAAAGGGAAATAAATATGAGTAAATATACGATACCCTGCCTTTTTGTTTTTATAACTCTTTTGGGGAGACCAACAATAAGACCGGCTACCGCAGCTGCCACGGATAAAAAAACCGTACCGAAGAAGCCCGAGACCGAGGATAATGAGACATTATGCTTTGCAAACAAAAGCACCAAAACAGAAATTATCAGAGACACACCCGCCAGGATGGTTCCGCCTATAAAAGACCTTTTACTTTTTGCCTCGGCTATCTTCTCTGCCTCTGTCTTTTCCCCGGACTCAGCGGTGTCTTTCATGTCAAAGGTATATTTTCCGTGCATACTTTTAAAGGAGCGTGAAAAATATCTCATTGATTCGATCAATCTTCCCTTTTTCCACAGCAGATAGGACATCGTGGAAAACAGGGCGGTGCACCTGGAATAATGGTCATACGTCATCTGCCCGGATTCTTCTATTGCTTTTACAATGCGGAGCGCCTCCTCGCAGTACCCGATTCCCAGCTTCAAAAATTCAGGCATTTGGGTTTTCCCGCAGGCAATGGCGCAATTGGAATAAGTATTGACCAGCTCGGTCTGTAATTTAGTTGTCCGATAGCACTCAGCCAGCTTTTTCAAGATAGCGGTGCTTTCCTGAAGATGGGTGACCGCCTCCTCATATTTCCTCTTTTCCTTTGTTTTAGAATTGATGATAACGATGCCGTATCCGTTTAATGCATAGGCATAGTTCTCCTGCATACTGTCCGTTACGTAAGCGGGGTCCACGGCATTGAAAACACGAATAGCATGGCTGTAGTTCTCCATTGCCAGTCCCTCGTTATACGCACCCTTGCCTCTGTCCGCGTAAATATTTCCCAAGCTCACGTAAATAGTCATCAGAGTGATATAGTACGACACTTGGTTACGGTAGCCGCTTTGAGACTCCAACAGCTCAATCGCTCTCTTGTAATACTTAATTGCCTTCTTTATTACACCCGGAAAAATGAACAATGCAGTTTGGTGATACAGTCCCGCCAAAGATATACAGGCACCTACCATACCGTCGATATACTCATCCTCAGGTGTATCACGGCGAAATCTTTCACGTATATCAATTGCTTTTTTCAGAAACGTTTCGGCATCTTCCTGATTGTCCCCTGCAATAAAATTCGACAATAATTTACCGATTGATTCATAGGAGGTGGCAAGATTCAATGCGGCGGTGCAATCATCACTGTTTTCGTTCAAAAGCTCTTCTCTGTAGCGGATAGCCTGCAGATGGTATGCTTTTGCTTGGCTGTAATTTTCAACTCCCCCAAACAGTGCTAAAGTATATGCATAGTTTGAGCATCGAATTGCCAGCTCCTCCCTTAAATCCATATCCGGATATTCCTCTGCCGCTTCTTCAACCGCGAGAAGCGATCTGTTGTAATATTCAAGGCTTTGGGAAAGGTTTTCCTCTCCCCCAAGCTCGCCGCATACGTATGCATACTGATTGTAAACAAGCGCGGTCAGATCAACTATAGAAAAGCTGTCTTCATTTTCCTCCGCGTATGTGATATTTGCCTCCAATACACTTTTTGCCACAGCAAGCTGGCGCGGTGTACCCTCAACAAATGCCGAGCCGATAAACAAGCATAGATGCTCGCTTTTTTCGTCACAGAGCATAACGTCACATATCCAGGTGCCTCCGTCCTCCATGCTCTGCAAAAAGACTTCCTT
>JAZUBI010000136.1:0-2280 GCA_045638385.1 Eubacteriales bacterium | reverse complement strand
TGCATATCGCTCGTTACGTGGGTGTAGGTGTCAAGCGTGAAGCTGGCGTTAGTGTGTCCGAGAATGCCCGATAGCGTTTTGGCATCGACACCGCCCTTCATCGCATGGGTTGCGAATGTGTGGCGCAGGTCGTGGAAGCGTAGCATCGGGAGCTCCGCATGCTTCAATATGACTTTAAGTTTGCGGTAGGCTGCCGCAGGGTGTATCGGTTGTTCGGGATTCAAGAATGCCGGGAACACCCACTCGGTGATTGCCGTTTGCTTACGCTTCTGAAGTACTTCCGCAACACTCGGCGGCATGAAGATGTTGCGAGTACCCGTTTGGGTTTTGGTTTCACCGATACTCACGCCACCGCCTTTTTTGACCGCTACCGAACGCTCTATGCGGAGTTTTTTACCGTCGAAGTCGATATCACTCCATTTGAGTCCGCATATCTCACCACGGCGCAGTCCTGTCATCACCTCCACATAGAAGAAGTCGCACCAGTATTCCTCGTGCTTGATGGCTTCAAGGAAGGTTTCAAGTTGTTCATTGCCGAGCACCTGCTTTTCGGGATAGTTGTTTTTCGGTATCGTCGTACCGATGGTGGGATTTTTCGCTATCAACCGTTCGCTGACGGCGGTATCCAAGGCTTCGTGAAGCATCATGTGGATCTTCCGCACCATGCTGTCGGCAAGCTCGTAGGAGCCTTCTCTCGTAGGCTTCACCCTGCCTTCATTTTTGATTTTGATATAAAATTTCTGAAGCTCGGCGGTTGTGAGGGATGATAGCTGCTTATCCCCAATAAACCTCTTGACTTGATTGTTCGTAAGGCATCGGTAGCTGTCAAGCGTGCTTTCTCTGACGGTGAATATCATATATTCATCCAGCCATTTGTCGAGCCACTCGCCGAGTGTCATTCGACATTCTTCGGTGAGGTCAACATCACGGTAAAGGTCGAGAAGCTGATGGAGCTGCTTGAGTGCGCTTTTCTGTGTTTTTGCGAATGCCGACTTATACATGGGCGAGCCATCATTCTTGTGTCCGATGATGATTCGGGCTTCCCATCTGCCGTCATTACGCTTTCGTATCGTGCCGTCACCTTGCGGTCGGCGTTTATTTGCCATAGATAATTTTTCCTTTCGTATTGATTTTTTTGTGTAGCACAACCATACCACAGGTTCGAGATAATATCCAGCGTTTTTTTGAATAGTTATCAAATTGTTATCAAAGCTCCTTTGTGGTATGGTTAATACATAATAATACCTTGCCTCTTGGCTTGGTCTTCACGGCGTTGCTTCTTGTCGATGCCGTGGTAATCGATCTGATGCTCGGAGCTATACATATCCTCGCATCGCTCGTCAAGAATGTTGCTTGCGTAATAGAACAGGTCACATACGCCTATTACGATTCGGGCATTCAGCCCCTGTTCGATGGAGCGTAGCACCTCACGGGCAGGCTCGTAGCCTTGGTTAGCTGCAGAGGAAAGAAAGGCTTTACCTGCCTCGTGATCCTCGTACTCGTAGTAAAGCAGTAGCCCAACTCTTGTCTGTGTCCACGCATCCGTCCGCGCCGAACGCTTGAACCATTCCTTCGCTTCCTCATGCTTTTCTTCATCGAACAGCATCTTGCCGTAGGTATACTCCGCTTGGAAACTGCCGTGAGAGGCGGCTCTGCGTAGGTATTCCTTGGCATCATCGGGCGACTTATCCATCAGATACTTTGCGTATTCATACTCTGCGTAGCCGAAGTTTTTATCCACAGCCATGCGGAGATAGCGGAGCTTATCGCTCGGCTTTTCGGTGAACTTTCCGTCACGGTAGCCCTTGTAAACGAGGTAAGAGGCGAGCTCAAGCCCTCGGTCAGCCGCCTTGCGAAGCCACCATTCTGCGTTCTCCATATCGTCCGTTTTTTCAAGATAATATCTGCCGAGGCGATAGAACAGCATGGGATCGTTACGGAATTCCGCGTGGTAAGAGAGATAATCAAAATCATTTTTTCTCTCCTTCAGTTCGGCGTAATCGTAATCGATCTCTCGGTCGGGCTGTGCCGACGGAGATGAGATCTCCGCGGCACTTTTGACGACGGCGTTGCGAACCGATTTGAATTCTTCGTTGTCCTCGATAAGTCGGAGGCCAAGCGGTCTTAGAAGACAAGCAACTATTGCAACTCGTTGGCTCACAGACGGACATGGCTACGATCCGACTTCTCTCGGTCGGGCTGTGCGGACGGAGATGAGATCTCCGCGGCACTTTTGACGACGGCGTTGCGAACCGATTTGAATTCTTCGTTGTCCTCGAT